>DATEFR010000584.1:0-6411 GCA_035280545.1 Burkholderiaceae bacterium
CTCGGTCGTGATGGTCGACGAGTATTTCTACGATGTGCCGTTCTACGCCGATCTGAAGCGCCCGGCGCTGATTGCGAGCGCCTGGGACGACCCCGAGCTGCCGCTGCACGACAACTGGCGCAAGGAACTCTACGATGCCGCGCGCTTCGACCCGGCGCTGGGCCGGCAGGTGCTGCGGCCGCTCGCGCAGCTCGACGCGCTGACCTGCGGCCGCGGCACGGTGTGGTTCATCGCATTGCCGGCCGAGGCGGCGACGCGGGTCGCCCCGCTGCGCGGCGCGCAGCGTGCCTATGCCGACGCGAACAGCGAGCTGTGGCGCGTGCCGGCACACGCGTGCCCGTGACGACGCAGCGCCGCACGCATCACGCCCGCATGCAGCATTTCATCCGCTACACCGCCGTCGGCGCGTTCGCGACCGCGGCGCACTACCTGGTGCTGGTGCTGTGCGTCGAGGCGCTGCAGGTGCCGGCGTACCTGGGCTCGGGCCTGGGCGCGGTGATCGGCGCGCAGGTCGCGTATGCCGGCAACCGCTGGTTCACGTTCGCGCACACCGGCGCGATCGCCGCGTCGTGGCCGCGCTTCCAGCTCACCGCGCTGGCCGGCGCACTGCTCGGCATGGTCATCGTCGGGCTGGGCGTGCGGCTGGGCGTGCACTACCTGCTCGCACAAGTCGTCGCGACCGGCGCGAGCCTGGTGATGACCTTCGCGATCAACCGGGCCTGGACGTTTCGCTGAGCGGCGATGGCGGTGGCGCCGCGGGCGATCGCGCCTGCCAGACGCGGCCCAGCGCGACATCCGCCGCCGCCAGGTCCTGCAGGAACTGCTCGCCGCCCAGGTAGTCGGCCTCGCGCCGCCGTGCCTCGGCGATCGCATCGTCGGCGCCGTCGCCGGTCTTCGCATCGCCCGGGTGGCAGAACAGCAGCGCGCCGTCGGCCGGCACTTCGGCGAGCCAGCGCCGCATCAGGCTGCGGTAGTCGGCCGTGTTGAAGTCGTAGACGCCCAGCAGCGCCGCGTTGTGCGGCAGCACGTTCGCGCGCAGCGATGCCAAGAGCGCGCTGCCGCCGGTGCCTTCGATCACGCGGCGCTTGAAGCCGTAGCCGGGCCCGAGCACGCGGCCGGTGCTGCGCACCGCCGGCAGCGGCTGGATGTGCTCGGCCATGTCGAGCACGATGTCGCGCACGCCCGGCAGGTGGTGCACATGCTGATGCCCGTCGAGAAAACGCGGCGGCGCGCCGCGCGCCGCGACGAATGCCGAGAGCTGCGCATGCAGCTCGGTGCGCAACGCCGCGCGCGGCAGCCGCCCCAGATGCGCGAGCGCGATCAGCTTGGCGAGCCCCGGCAACCGCGGCCAGATCTTGCCGAGCCGCGCGCTCGCCGGCTTGCCCTCGGTCAGGTTCAGGTGCAGTCCGACGTCGACCGTATCGGGCACGCCGGCCAGCAGCTTCGCGTCGTCGGGCCAGCGCCGGGTCGTCGTGATGCACGACACCGCGGTCAGCCTCCCGGCATGCGCGAGCCGCGCGATGCCCGACGAGACGCCGGCGTCGACCCCGAAATCATCGGCGCACAGCGCCAGCACGCGTGTCATGTCTCGGGCGTCGGGCCCAGCGCGCCACGCCCCGCCTCGCTGCCGACCAGGTAGACCGGCCGCTGCTTGACCTCGTCGAAGATGCGGCCGACGTATTCGCCGAGGATGCCGATCGACAGCAGCTGCACGCCGCTCAGGAACGCCATGCCGGTCACGATCGTCGCCCAGCCGGGCACGTCGGAGCCGAAGAGGAAATGGTCGAGCACGATCCAGGCGCCGAAGCCGAGCGCGAGCAAGGCGGTGACGACGCCGATGCCGCTCCACAGACGCAGCGGCGCATTCGTGAACGCGGTGACGCCGGTGAACGCGAGCCGCGCGAGGCGGCGCATCGAGAACGTGCTGACGCCGGCGTGACGCTCGGCCGGCGTGTACGGAATGATCACGTTGTGGAAGCCGACCCAGGCGTACAGCCCCTTCATGAAGCGGTTGCGTTCGGGCAGCGACTTCAGCGCATCGACGACGCGCCGGTCCATCAGCCGGAAGTCGCCGGCGTCGACCGGGATCTTGACCTGCGAGCCGCGGTTGACCAGCTGGTAGAAGAGCGCGGTGCCGAGGCGCTTGGGCAGGCTCTCGTCGGCGCGCGAGGCACGCGCGGCGCAAACCATGTCGGCCCCGTCGTGCCAGGCGGCCAGCATCTCGGGCACCAGGGATGCCGGATGCTGCAGGTCGGCATCCATCAGCAGCACGACGTCGCCTTCGGCGCGGTCGATGCCGGCGGTCAGCGCCGCCTCCTTGCCGAAGTTGCGCGACAGCCGCACGTAGCGCACGCCGGGCGCGACCAGGAACGGCGCGATCGCGATCGGCGTCGCATCGCGGCTGCCGTCGTCGACGACGATGACCTCCCAGCGATCGGTCAGCTGCGTGAGCTGCTCGGTCAGCGAGGTCAGCATCAGCCCGAGGTTCGCCGCCTCGTTGTAGGCCGGGACCACGCAGCTGAGAGCCGGTCGCGCGGACCGGGTCGGCCGCGGATGCTCGGTGGGAAGAGAAGAGGCCTGGGCGGCGGGCGCTGGGCGGGTCGGCGCCTCGTCGATGGCGGCAAGCGGTGTCGTCATGCAGGCGTGACTGTACGCCCTCCGGCCTTCCCGGCTTCGCCGCGCGCCCGCCGCTGCCGGACATCGCGCAGGCCGCGCCGCACCGGTCACCGTGCTGTCATGGGTCGCCTGCAAGATGACAAGATGCCCCTGAAACGCCTGTTTGCCGGCGCGTGCCTCGCCGGCCTGGCCGCGCTGTGCGCCGCCACGGCGGCGACAGCCGCCGCCGACTCCGACCCCGACGTCGACCTGCCCGCGCTGAAGTTCGGCGAGCTCTTCAAGCGCCCGATCGGCCCGCGCGGCCTCGAGCCGGGACCGCGCGTGCTCGCGCTGGCCGGCCTGCGCGTGCGCATCGTCGGCTACGCGGTTCGCAACGCCGAGCCGTTGCCGCAGCTCGCGATCCTCGCGCCGCTGCCGGTCACGCTGGGCGACGAGGACGAGAGCTACGCCGACGACCTGCCGGCCGGCGTGGTCTACCTGCACGACCCCGAGGGCGGCGAGCGTGGCCTCGCGCGCACGGTCGAGCGCTGCGCCGGGCCGGCGAGTGTCGTCGGTCGGCTCGAGGTCGGCGCGCGCCCCGAAGCCGATGGCCGCGTCTCGTTCGTGCGCCTGAACGCCGAGTCGGCGCGCTGCCTGGCCGCCGCGCGCTGACGTTTTTCCGCATCCACCCCCACAACTCGACATCACGGAGAGAGGACCCCGCATGCCCGCCCGTTTCGCCTTCCACCGCACGGCGCTGCTCGCGATCGCCGCCATCGCGCCCGCCGCCGCGCTGGCCGCCCCCGGCATCAGCCGCCTGACGCCGCCCAGCGAGCTGTTCGCCTCCGGCAACCCGAACCCGCCGCTGATCGCGCGCTTCCTGCCGGGGCAGCGCTTCGACCTGCAGGCGACGGTGCGGCTCGATCCGGGCACGACGCTGAAGGACTTCAAGTTCCTGGTCGATGGCGTCGAGACCCGCCCGGCCCCGCAGACCACCAGCGTCGTCACGACCGGCCTGACCTTGCCCAAGGACACGAACGCCGCGGTCGTCTCGCAGCGCGCCTACTCGACCCGCGCGCTGGGCGTGCACCGCCTGACCGTGCAGGCGACGCAGAGCGACGGGCAGTCGGTCAGCGCGACCGGCAACTTCGAGGTCGTCGACCTCGCGCGCCTGGGCGGCGGCCTGAGCAAGGGTGCCGACGCGAAGCCGGCCAAGAACATCATCATCCTGCTCGGCGACGGCATGGGCGCGACCCACCGCACCGCGGCGCGCATCATCGGCCGCGGCTATGCGCAGGGCAAGGCGCAGGGTCTGCTCGCGATGGACACGTTCGAAGCCACCGGGATGGTGATGACCTCGTCGCTGGACGGCATCGTCACCGACTCGTCGCCGGGCATGTCGAACTACGTGACCGGCAACAAGGCCGCGAACAACCAGGAAGGCGTGTGGCCCGACGACACCGCCGATGCGTTCGACAACCCGCGCGTCGAATACCTCGCCGAGTACCTGCACCGCACGCAGGGCAAGGCGCTGGGCATCGTGACCACCGCCGACGTGTTCGACGCGACGCCGGCCGCGATGGCGGTGCACACCAGCAACCGCGGCTACGGCACCGGCATCGTCGACCAGTTCCTGGACGACCGCAAGCTCAGCGGCCTGAGCGTGCTGATGGGCGGCGGGCGCAAGTGGTTCCTGCCGAACGGCGACGCGCTGAAGGCCGACGGCTCGCGCGAAGGCCAGCCGATGAACGGCTCGCAGCGCGATGCGCGCAGCGACTACGAGCTGCCCGCCGACATCGTCGCCGGCTGGGACGCGGCACGCGGCACGAAGGACGCGTCGCGCGACCTGATAGTCGACTTCGAGCGCGCCGGCTACGCCTATGCGCCGGACCGCAAGACGCTGCTCGAGCGCAGCCGCGGCGCCGACAAGCTGCTGGGCCTGTTCGCCTACTCGAACATGAACGTCGCGTTCGACAAGATCGGCGCGCGCCGCGGCACCTCGACGGTGGTGGAAGACTACGGCTTCCCCGACCAGCCCATGCTCGACGAGATGGCCGGCGCCGCGCTGGAGGTGCTGGCGAAGAACAAGAACGGCTTCGTCGCGATGATCGAAGGCGCGTCGATCGACAAGCAGGCGCACCTGATGGACACCGACCGCTGGCTGCTCGAGGTGATCGAGTTCGACCGCGCGGTGCAGGTCGCGAAGGACTTCGCCGCGAAGCACCCCGACACGATCGTGATCGTCACCGCCGACCACGAATGCTCGGGCGCCGCGATCATCGGGGCGTCGACCAAGACGCTGTCGGCGATGTATGACGCGACCGCGAAGGCCGGCACCGCGGCGCAGCGCGACCAGATGGTCGGCGTCTACCAGGCATCGAAGTTCCCGAAGTACAAGATCCTGGCCGACGGCTATCCCGCCAGCACCGACGTCGACTACAAGATGCTGATCGGCTACGGCGCGAACGCCGACCGCTACGAGAGCTGGCTCGCCAACCTGACGCCGACGCGCGACACGCAGCAGCCGTTCGCGACGGTCGGCGCGCTCGCGAGCTACCCGGTCGACCCCAACGTGCGCAACAAGGACACCGGCTTCCTCGTGACCGGCCAGGTGCCCGGCGACCAGGCCGTGCACACCGCGACCGACGTGCCGCTCTCGGCCCATGGCCGCGGCGCCGCGCTGTTCAGCGGCGTGATGGACAACACCGACGTGTTCTTCAAGCTCGCGCGGATCGCCGGCGTGCGCTGAAGAGCATCAGCCGCCGGCCCACACGATGGGCCGGTGCGCTGCAACCCAGCGCTCGTACATCGCCCCGTACACCTCCTCGATCCGGTTGCGCTTGACCTTGAAGGTCGGCGTGATGAAGCCGTTGTCCACGGTCCACGGCTGGTCGATCACGACCAGGCAGTCGAGCTGCTCGTGCGGGTCCAGCTGCGCGTTGATCGCATCGAGGTGCGCGGCCAGCGACGCCTCCATCGCCAGGCGCCCGCTCGCGTCGCGCGAGCGCTCCGCGGCCTCGGCATTCAGCATCACGAGGCCCAGCGGCTGGCCGAGGTTCGCGCCGGTCACGACACAGGCCTCGACCGCGCCGTTCATCACGAGCCTGTCCTCGATCGGCGCCGGGGCGACGTACTTGCCCTTGCTGGTCTTGAACAAATCCTTCACGCGGCCCGTGATGCGCAGATTGCCCTGGGCGTCGAGCACGCCCTTGTCGCCGGTGTGCAGCCAGCCGTCGTCGGTGAACGCCTCGCGGGTCAGCGCCGGCTCCTTGAAATAACCGAGCATCAGCCCGCCGCTTCGGACCTGGATCTCGCCGCTGGTCGGATCCAGCCGCGACTCGACGCCGTCGTACGGCCGCCCGACCGTGCCGGGGCGTGGGACGCCGCGCAGCGTGGCGTGCGAGACGCCGCAGTTCTCGGTCATGCCGTAGACCTCGACGATGGGCAGGCCCAGGTCTTCGTACCACGCCAGCAGCTCGCGCGGCATCGGCGCCGCGCCGCCGGCCGCGAACGTGCAGGCGTCCAGCCCGAGTGCGCCCAGCACCTTCCGGCGGACGATGCCGCGCACGATCGGAATGCGCAGCAGCCGGCGCAGCTTCTCGGCCGACATCTTCGCCTGCACGCCCTGCTGAAACTTCACCCACAACCGCGGCACCGAGAAGAACAGCGTAGGCCGCGCGCGCCGCAGATCGGCGGCGTAGGTCTCCAGGCTCTCCGCGAAGTAGACGTGCACCGGCACCGCGAGCAGCCCGTGCTCGACCAGCGTGCGCTCGGCGACATGCGCGAGCGGCAGATAGCTCAGCATGCGGTTGCCGT
>DATEFR010000585.1:0-5946 GCA_035280545.1 Burkholderiaceae bacterium
TGCGGCACAGAGCGTCGAATACTCGATGAGCGGCTTCCCGGCGACCAAGCCCGCGTGGTTCCGGGCGAGCCTCGGTTCCTACGCCTGGGCGCTGTTCAATGCACGCGGGCAGATGTCGCACAGCCTGAGCGAGGCGATCCCGGGCGCACCGGCGATCGCGCAAGGTCTGCCGCTGGCACCGGCCGTCGACCGTGCGGTGGCCGCGTTGCAGGCATTCGAGCGCCATCAGGGGGCGCTCGCGCCCCATTTCGCGTATGGCGGTCTGAGCAAGGCGGACTACACGCGGGCGCACTTGATGCATCTGGCGAACCACTGGACCGAGGCGTCGTCCTGACGCGAACGGGTCCCGCACCCAAGGAGGCCTGTACATGGAGGTGTTGACCCTGACGTCGGACGAGGGCGTGACCCTCGCAGCGCGCTGGTACGGCATGGGTAATAAAGGCGCCGCCCTCATCGGCGGCGAGAAACCAAAAGGCGCCGTCCTCATCGGCGGCGAGAAGCTAAAAGGCGCCGTCCTCATCGGCGGCGCCATGGGCGTGCGCCAGGACTACTACCAGCGTTTCGCCGAATGGCTGGCGGCGCAGGGCTACGCGGTGATGACTTTCGACTACCGCGGCATGGGCGACTCGCGCCACGATGCGCATGCGAGGTCGCTGCGCGGCTTCGAGGCCGACCTGTTCGCCTGGGTGCGCGACTACGACACCGCGATCGATGCGTTGCGCGAGCGCGCCCCGGGCGTGCCGCTGTACCTGATCGGCCACAGCCTGGGAGCGCAACTGCCGGGCATGCTGCGCAACCGCGAGCACATCGCCGGCCTGCTGTCGGTCGCGGCCGGCAGCGGCTACTGGCGCGACAACGCGCCGCCGCTCAAGCGCATGGTGCTGTACTTCTGGCACCTGCTGGTGCCGATCGCGACCCGGCTGTACGGCTACTTCCCCGGCAAGCGGCTGCGCAAGGTCGGCGACTTGCCGCGCGGCGTGATCCTGCAATGGCGCCGCTGGTGCCTGGACCCGCGCTACCACGTCGGCGCCGAAGGCGAGCCGGTGCGCGCGCAGTTCGAGCAGGTACGCTTCCCGGTGGTCGCGCTGGCGATCACCGACGACGAGATGATGACCGAGCGCGGCACCCGCGTGCTGGTCGACTGCTACGCGAACGCGCCGCGCCGCATCGAGCGCATCGCACCCGGCGACGTGGCTGCCACGCGTATCGGGCATTTCGGCTTTTTCCGCGATCAGTTCCAATCGTCCCTGTGGCTGCGCAGCGTGGCGCTGCTGCAGGGTTTCGCCAACGCCCGGACAACCCAGGAGACCACCGCATGAGCATCAAGACCGCCACGTTGAACGGGGTCGCGACCGTCGAGATCGCACGCCCCGAGAAGAAGAACGCGATCACGCAGGCGATGTACCAGCAGATGGCCGACGCGCTCAACGCGGCCAACGCCGACACGGCAGTGCGTGCGGTGCTGATCACCGGGCAGCCGGGCATCTTCACGTCGGGCAACGACATCGAGGACTTCATGCAGCGCCCGCCGGGCAATCTCGAGTCGCCGGCGTTCGGGTTCATGAAGGCGCTGATGGGCTGCGAGAAGCCGGTGATCGCCGCGGTCACCGGCGCGGCGATCGGCATCGGCACGACGCTGCTGCTGCACTGCGATTTTGTCTATGTCAGCGACGAGGCGCGGCTCGCGATGCCCTTCGTCAGCCTCGGGCTGGTGCCCGAGTTCGCCTCCAGCCTGATCGTGCCGCAGCTGATGGGCAATGCGCGCGCGGCCGAGAAGATCCTGCTGGGCGACCCGTTCACCGCGGCCGATGCGGTGGAAGTCGGCATCGCGAATGCGGTGCTGCCGGCCGGCGAGGTCGTGAACCACGCGCGGCGCATCGCCGAGCGTTTCAACGCGCTGCCGCCGGGCGCGGTTCGCGACACGAAGAAGCTGATGCGCCGCGCCCGCAGTCAGGTGGCGCTCGAGACGATCGCGGTCGAGGGCCAAGTCTTTGCCGAGCGGCTGCGCAGCCCCGAGGCGAAGGAGGCGTTCAGCGCGTTCTTCCAGAAGCGCAAGCCGGATTTTTCGAAGTTCTGACCCTCACCCCGTTGCGATGTCCCTCGCGCTGAAGCTGGTCCTCTCGCCGCTGCTCGCGGCGCAGGCGATCCGTACCCGGCGCCTGGCGCCGGTGCTGCCCGAGGCGGCGGGCCTGCGCGAGGGTCAGCTGGGCCACGGCGGCGCGGCGCTGCGGGTGCTGATCGCGGGCGACTCGTCGGCGGCCGGCGTCGGCGTCGTGCATCAGGACGATGCGTTCGCCGGCTATTTCACCCGCGCCCTGCACCGCCGCACCGGGCGCCCGGTGCGTTGGCGCCTGGTCGCCCACAGCGGCTACACGACGCTGCAGGTGCACGAGCTGCTGCGGGCGACCCGCCTGCCGGTGGTCGACATTGCGATCGTGCTGAGCGGCGTCAACGACGTGATCGGGCTGATCTCGCCGAAGCGCGCGGTCCAGCACCGCGCGGCGCTCGCCGACTGGCTGCTGCACGACGGCCGCACCCGTGCGGTGCTGTTCGGCCCGCTTCCGCCGATCGACCAGTTCCCGCTGCTGCCGGAGCCGCTGCGCAGCTTCATGGCCGCCGATGCGCGGCTCCACGATGCGGAGATGGCGGCCTGGGCCGCGAAGCGCAGGAACGTGTTCCACACGCCGATCGACCTGCAGCTGTCGCCGCGCGCCATGGCCAGCGACGGCTTCCACCCGGCCGAGCCGGTGTACCGTGCGTGCGGCGAGGCGCTGGCGCGCTTCGTCGCCGAGAAAATGATGATTCCAAGCCAGGAGACCAGACGATGAACCTGAACGGCAAGACGCTCTTCATCACCGGCGCATCGCGCGGCATCGGCCTGGCGATCGCCAAGCGCGCGGCGCGCGACGGCGCGAACGTCGTGATCGCCGCGAAGACCGCCGAGGCCAACCCGAAGCTGCCCGGCACGATCCACTCGGCCGCGGCCGAGATCGAAAGCGCCGGCGGCCGCGCGCTGCCGGTGCAGACCGACATCCGCGACGAGGCCAGCGTGCACGCCGCGGTCCAGCAGGCGGTCGCGCGCTTCGGCGGCATCGACATCCTGGTCAACAACGCCAGCGCGATCAGCCTGACGCCGACGACCGAAACGCCGATGAAGCGCTTCGACCTGATGTTCGGCGTCAACGTGCGCGGCACGTATCTCTGCACGCAGGCCTGCTTGCCCGAGCTGATCAAGGCGGCGCAGGCCGGTCGCAACCCGCACGTGCTGAACATGTCGCCGCCGCTCTCGATGCGCGAGCACTGGTTCAAGAACCATGTCGCCTACACGATGGCCAAGTACGGCATGAGCGAATGCACGTTGGGCCACGCCGGCGAGTTCAAGCCGCACGGCATCGGCGTCAACAGCCTGTGGCCGCGCACCGCGATCGCGACCGCGGCGCTGCAGATGATCCCGGGTGTGGACATCTCGAAGTGCCGCACGCCCGAGATCCTGGCCGACGCCGCCTACCTGATCCTGACCAGCAGCGCCGCGAAGACGACCGGCAACTTCTTCATCGACGACGAGCTGCTCGCGCAGCACGGCATCACGAACCTGGATGCCTACAGCGTGACGCCGGGCACGAAGGCGTTCGTACCGGACTTCTTCGTCGATTGACCGGCATCAGTCCTTGGGAATCGGCCGCGGCTTGCCGTCCTTGTCGATCGCGACATACGTCAGGTTCGCCTCGGTCACCTTGACGACCTGCAGGTTCGCCGGGTTGCGCTCGGCATAGACCTCGACATTGACGGTGATCGAGGTCGTGCCGATGCGCTCGACGCGCGCATAGAAGCTCAGCAGGTCGCTGATCGACACCGGCTGCTTGAAGACGAACTCGTTGACCGCGACGGTCGCGATCCGGCCCTTCGCGATGCGCGCGGGCAGCACCGCGCCGGCAATGTCGACCTGCGCCATGATCCAGCCGCCGAAGATGTCGCCGTTGCCGTTCGCGTCGGCCGGCATCGGCATCACGCGCAGCACGAGCTGGCGATCGGCCGGCAGCGTCAGCGGCGCGATCGAATCCGCGTGGGGTTCCGGCGGGGTGTCCGGTGCCGTCGCACCCGCGCTTGAAATCTGGGGCATATTGCTTCACCTGCAGTTGTCGTGACGGCCGCGCGTGCGGCCGGCCGGCGCCGATTCTTTCACCTTTGTGCCATGCGTCGAACCTCTTACGCCGACTTGCCCGTGCAGCATGCAACGGCTGTGCCCGCAGCGCCGCGTTCTGACTGGCAGACGCTGCGCAAGCTGCTGCCGTACGTGTGGCAGTGGCGCTGGCGCGTGCTGGTCGCGCTGAGTTTCCTGGTGGCCGCGAAAGTCGCGAACATCGGCGTGCCGCTGGTGCTCAAGCAGCTCGTCGATGCCCTGGCGCTGAAGCCCGACGATCCGCGGGTCGCGTTGGCGGTGCCGGTCGCGCTGCTGCTGGCCTATGGCGCGCTGCGCGTCTCGATCACGCTGTTCACCGAGCTGCGCGAGTTCCTGTTCTACCCGGTCGCGGCGCGGATCGCGCGGCGCGTCTCGCTCGAGGCGTTCGAACACCTGCTGGGCCTGAGCCTGCGCTTCCACCTCGAGCGCCAGACCGGCGGCGTCTCGCGCGACATCGAGCGCGGCTCGCGCTCGATCCAGTCGCTGCTGAACTACACGATCTACAACATCCTGCCGACGCTGGTCGAGATCGCGCTGGTCATCAGCCTGCTGTCGGCCAAGTTCGACGTCTGGTTCGCCGCGATCACGTTCGGCGCGCTGGTCGCGTACATCGCGTTCACGGTCACGGTGACCGAGTGGCGCACGCACTTCCGGCGCGCGATGAACGAGCAGGACAGCCGCGCCAACACGCGCGCGATCGACGCGCTGATCAACTACGAGACGGTCAAGTACTTCGGCAACGAGCGTTTCGAGCAGGAGCGCTACGACGTCAACCTGCAGAACCTGGAGAAGGCCTCGATCAAGTCGCAGACCTCGCTGTCGGTGCTCAACCTCGGCCAGAGCCTGATCATCGCGACCGCGGTCACGCTGCTGGTCTGGCGCGCGACGCTGGGCGTGGTCGGCGGCACGATGACGCTGGGCGACCTGGTGCTGGTCAACGCGCTGATGATCCAGCTGTACATCCCGCTGAACTTCCTCGGCGTGATCTACCGCGAGATCAAGCAGTCCATGACCGACATGGAGAAGATGTTCGTGCTGCTGGGCCAGCACCGCGAGATCGCCGACGCGCCGGACGCCCGCGAGCTGCGGACCGCGCAAGGCGCGGCCGTGGCGTTCGAGCACGTGCGCTTCGGCTACGACGGCGACCGCGAGATCCTGCACGACGTGAGCTTCGAGATCCCGGCCGGCAAGACGGTCGCGGTGGTCGGCCCGTCGGGCTCGGGCAAGAGCACGCTGGCCCGGCTGCTGTTCCGCTTCTACGACGTGAACGTCGGGCGCATCCGGATCGACGGGCAGGACCTGCGCGACGTCACGCAGGCCAGCCTGCGCCGCGCGATCGGCATCGTGCCGCAGGACACGGTGCTGTTCAACGACACGGTCGAATACAACATCGCCTATGGCCGGCCCGGCGCGGGCCGTGCCGAGGTCGAAGGCGCGGCCAAGGCCGCGCACATCCACGACTTCATCGCCTCGACGCCGCGGGGCTACGACACGATGGTCGGCGAGCGCGGGCTGAAGCTTTCGGGCGGCGAGAAGCAGCGCGTCGCGATTGCCCGCACCCTGCTGAAGAACCCTCCGCTGCTGATCTTCGACGAAGCGACCTCGGCACTCGATTCGGCGAACGAACGGGCGATCCAGGCCGAGCTGAAGAGCGCCGCGCGCAACAAGACGACGCTCGTGATCGCGCATCGGCTGTCGACCGTGATCGATGCGCACCAGATCCTCGTGATGGAGCAGGGCCGCATCCTCGAGCGCGGCACGCATGC
>DATEFR010000586.1:0-12923 GCA_035280545.1 Burkholderiaceae bacterium
GAGGTAGCCGGTTTCCTCCAGCGTCAGCGGGTCCACGACCGAGAGGCTGCGGTCACCATAGTTGCTGGTGAACAGGCGGCCATCGCGCGCGCGGTGGATGCGCGTCACATCGTCGCGCGAGGCCGCCGAATGGCGCACGGCCATCGTGTCGGTGTCGATCGCGCACAGCGTGTTGCTCCAGCGGTTGCTGACGAACAGCGTTCGCTCGTCCTCGCTCAGGCAGTAGCCCTCCGGCTTCTGGCCGGGGTGGCAGGCCACCGGCTGGAACAACGGGTCCCAGGGCCGCACCTTGGTCACGGTGTGGCTGAGCAGGTTCATGCAGTAGGCGGTCTGGCCATCGCGCGTCAACGCGAACAAATGACTCTTGATGCCGCCGGACGGCACGGCGCGCTTCGCGCCGGCGTCGGTCGCCGGCTGGTCGAGCACCAGCAGCGTCGCCTTCTCTTCGCTCAGCGCGTAGAGCCGGTCCTGCGCATCGATCTGCAGGCCGTGGATCCGGTTGAACGGGTACAGGTCTATAGACCGTACCAGTTGGGCCGAACGAATGTCGATCTGGAAAATCGTGTGACCTCCCGGGCCGGTGTGGCCGGAGGTCTCGACCCCGTAGTGGCCGACGTAGGCGTAGCGCGCCTCGCGGTCGGTCACGAACTCGTGCGGGAACTCGCCGAGCTTCAGCGAGCGCATGCGTTCGCCCGACTCGATGTCGTACCAGCTGAAGCAGTGCGAGCATTTTTCGACCAGCAGCAACGTGTCTCTCATGTTGTTCTCGTCTTCAAGGAGTCTGGATGCCGTGCGCGTTCAGGCGGATGCGGTACAGCGAGGTGCTCGCGCAGATGTAGAGCTCGTCGCGCTGTACGCCGCCGAACGTCAGGTTGCCGACCTTCTCGGGCACGGGGATCACGGCCAGGCGCGTGCCGTCCGGGTGGTAGACCTGCACGCTGTCGGCGCTGCTGGTGTAGACCCAGCCGCGCGTGTCGAGCCGGAAGCCATCCGACAGGCCCGGGCTCACGACCGCGAAGATGCGCGGGTTCGCCAGCGTTCGACCGGCGACCACGTCGAACGCGACGATGTGGTGGTGGCCGCCGCCATCGCGGCGCAGCGCCGCCGAGGTGTCGGAGACATAGAGCACCGACTCGTCGGGCGAGAACGCCAGGCCGTTGGGCTCTTCGACGAAGCTGCTGACGATGTCGAGCGCCCCCGTGCGCGGATCGAAGCGGAACACGTAGTTGTCGCCCAGCTCCGACTCGGCCTGGTGCCCTTCGTGGTTGGAGACGATGCCGTAGGGCGGGTCGGTGAACCAGATCGTGCCGTCGCGCTTCACGACCACGTCGTTGGGCGAGTTCAGGCGCCGGCCCTGGTAGTGCGTGACGAGCACCTCGTCCGTCGCCTCTTGGAGGCCGGACTGGAAGCGCGTGCGCACGAGCGCGCGCTGGCCGTGCGAGCAGTGCAGCAAGGAGCCGTCGGCCTCGCGCGTGTGGCCGTTGGTGAACTCGACCTGCTCGCGCCACACGCTCATGCCGTCGACCGGATGCCAGCGCAGCATGCGGTTGGCGGGGATGTCGCTCCACAGCACGCTGCCGTCTTCGTGCATCCACACCGGGCCCTCGCTCCAGGTGGCGCCAGACGCCAGGCGCTCGAGCGTCTCGCCGGGACGCCCCAGCTCCGCCGCGCGCGGATCGAACGCGATCACGGCCGCCATCAGTGGCTCATCTCGTCGAGGGTGGTCTTGCGCACCTGCTCGAGGTGCTTGCGCGCCGCCGCGACCGCTGCGTCGGGCTTGCGCGTCTTCAGCGCTTCGACGATGCCGCGGTGCTCGGCCACGCTGTGCGCGATGGCACCCGGCCGCTGCAGCGCGCGGCGCCGGTACTCGAGCGCGTAGTCGTAGAAGTCGCACACCACTTCGTAGAGAAGCGCGTTGCCGCAGGCGCGGTACAGCGTCGCGTGGAACTCGCGGTCGGAGATCTGGAAGCGCACCGGATCGTCGAGCATGCTCTCCTGGTCACGCACGAGCGTGGCGAGGCGCGCGAGTTCATTGCCCGTGATGCGCTGCGCCGCCAGCCAGATCACCTGCACCTCGACCGCAGCACGCGCCTCGGCGACCTCCTCGAAGGATCGGTCCTTGAGGTTGCCCAAGGTGCTGACCGATTCGTGCAGCGGGAACGGCCCGGTGCCGAGCACGCGGGTGCGCGCGCCCTGGCTGACTTCGATCATCCGGCGCGCCTGCAGGACCCCGATCGCCGAGCGCACGGTTTCGCGCGAGACGCCCAGCGTCGCCGCCAGTTCGCGCTCGGACGGCAGTTCGTCGCCGACGCGCAGCAGGCCCGAATGAATCATGTAGGCGAGCTTGTCGCTGATCTGGTCCTTGACCGTGCGTTTGCCGATCTGGCCTTTGTCTCCGGGGATGCGAGCGATGAGTTGCACGGCGATTTGAACGGGAACGTCGCGCACTGGGCGACTGGTACAGACAGCATACCAGTTCAATCGGCGACTCGTTGTTTAGTAGATACCCTGACTCACGGCCGATCGTGGAAGGGGCCGAGCAGGCCCCGTGTGCACCCCATTGCGCACGGCTCACTCGCTCTTCTTCTCCTTGTGCTCATCCTTTCCTTCGGCCTCTTCCTTCTTCTTGTCGCGATGAGGCGGGTTCTTGGGCTTGTGATCCTGCTCGCCATGGGTTCTAGCGTCGTCGTGTCGAACACTCGCGGGCCCAGGCAACGGCGACGCCGCGGCTTGCTTCGCTTGGCTCGGCGTTGATGCCGGGGCGGCCTTGGCGGCAGCTGCCGGATTCGAGGGCATCGTCGCCACCGGAGGCGGATTCACGGGCGCAGAAACAGAGGCCGTGGTGGTCGGCGTTGCCGGACGGGTTGCCGGTGCGGCAACGCTGGTTGCGGCCGCGGTGCGCACCGGCTGCGGCGGCGGCAGGCTGACCGGCGCGCGACCCGGCACGAAGGCGGGCACAGGCTTGGCCGACACCGGCACGGGGGCCACGGCGTGGACCACCGGCGGCATCGCGGCCGCAAGGTGGGCCTGCGCCGGCACCGCACTCTCGAACGCCTTGCCGCTTGCCGTCGCGTTGGCCGGCGCGACGATGGTCACGTTCGTCACGTTGGTGACGTTCGTCACGTTCGTGATCTGCGTGTTGTTGTTGTTGTTGATCGTCGTGTTGTTGTGGATGCGCATGCCGACGTTGACGACCGGCGCCGCGCTGGTGACAACGGCCGGCGGCGTGCCGACGGGCGCCGGCACGATCAGACCCACGCGCGAGCCCGGCGGCGGCGGCACGAACACGCCCGGCGGGCCGATAGGCCGCGGACCCGGCACGACACCGACCGACGCCGTGACGAGTGTCAGGTTCAGGCTGAGCGGCGGAGGAACGAACGCGACGCCCGGCGGGCTCCAGTGACCCGTGATGAAGACCACCGCGCCGTTGCGATTCTCGTAATACGGATGCACCCACACGTAGTTCGGCTGCGGCGGCGGCGCCCAACGCCCTGCGGCCCAGACCCAGTTGCCTTCCCAGACCCAATAACCCCCGACCCACACAGCCCCCGCGAACGGAAGCGGCGTTGGCGTCTCGACCAGCATCGGCGGCGGTGCCCAACCGATCAGGAGGGGCGGTGGCTGCAGGACGGGCGGCTCGACGTAGATGCTGACGACCGGCTGCGGGGCCGGCTCGACATACACCGCAGCGGGCGGCGGTGGCGATGGCGGCGGCGGAGCCACGTAGACGCGTGCAGCAGGTCGCGGGGCTTCGTACACCGTGCAGCCGCCGCTCAACGCGGCGAGTGCCAGCATCGATGCCGCCGGCCACAGTCCGATGGAAGGTGCAATTTTCATGGGTTCATTCACGAGTGGTTAAAAGAGTGGTGCCAAGACTGCGGTGTTGTGTTGTGGGCCGGTTGCCGTTGAAGGCAGACAGTGATCGACGTTCACATAGACCCAGTCACCTCGCTTGAGCATGCTGTCGGTGCGTATGGGGACGACCCGGTGCTGCAAGGCACCTCGATGCGTCACGTAGGTCACGAGCGCGAAGCGATCGACGTCTGCATCGAGTTGCGAAGCGGACTCGCGGCAATCGCCGTCCAGGCCTCTCGGCACGTCGACGGCGGTTCCCAGAGCCGCCACATAGCCGACCCGCCACCCGGCGTCGTAGCCGTGCTCGGCATCGGGGACATCGGCACACCCGGTCACGAGCGCCATCGACGCACACAGCGCGGTTGCCCAGGCGGTCATCTGCTCTGGCTGACCTGGTCGGCCCGATTCCACCAGCCGCCCCCGAGCGCCTGGAACAGCGCCACGCTGTCGCTCAGCCGACTGGCATCGGCCTGGATGCGCGTGAGCACGGCCTGTCGATAAGCCTGCTCGGCATTCAGCACCGGCAGTGCGCCGACGGAGCCCACGGCTTGCTGGCGACGGGCGATCTCCAGGCTTCGCTGCGCTGCGCGCTCTGACACGAGCGCCGCGTCGTGCGCACGCCCGTCGGCCTGAATCGCTTCCAGCGTGTCGGCGACATTCTGGAACGCGCTCAGCACCGCACCGCGATACTGTGCGGCGGCCTGCTCGTAAGCCGCCTGCGCGGCACGCTGCCGGTGCGCGAGCGCGCCGCCGTCGAACACGGGCTGCAGCAGCGTGGCGCCTGCACCCCAGAAGCCGGTGCCCGATCCGAACAGCCCCGACAACTGCAGTGCCGAGCTGCCCGCGCTCGCGGTCAGCGTGAGGTTCGGCAGCCGGTTCGCGATCGCCACGCCGACCTGCGCGCTGGCCGCGTGCAGTTGCGCTTCGGCGGCGCGCAGATCGGGCCGCTGCGCGACGAGTCGCGACGGCAGGCTCAACGGCAGCTGGGACGGCAGTTGCAGCGCGTCCAGCGCAATCGCACGCTCGGGCATCTCGCTCGGCAGTCGACCGAGCAGCACCGCGAGCTGGTTGCGTTGCTGCGCGGCTTGCTTCTCGAGCGCTGGCAGCGTGGCCTGCACCTGCGCCAACGCGGCCTCTTGTGCGGTGACATCGGCACTGCCGAGCTGGCCGAGCTGCTGCTGGCGCCGGAACAGCTCGAGCTGGCGCGTGCTCAGGTCGATCAGCGCATGTGTCGCATCGACCTGCGCTTTCGTCGCGGCCAGTTGGATCACCGTCACGGTGACGTTCGTCGCGATCGTCAGGTGGGCCGCCTCGCGCTGGAACCGCTGCACCTGGGCCTCGGCCTCCGCCGCCTCGACCTGGCGTCGATTCAGGCCGAAGACGTCGGGCGAGTAACTGATGTCGAGCTGCGCGGTGTGCAGGCTGTAGCGGGTCGATCCGGAGTCCAGCGGGCTCGAGAGGACCGGTGCGACCACCTGGCGCGTCGAGTTCAGCTGCGCATCGACGCTCGGAAAGAATGCCGAACGCTGCGCCGCGGCGGTCTCCCGCGCGGCCCGCAGCGCGGCGTCGGCCGCTTGCAGATCCGCGTTGGCCGCCAGCGCCTGTTCGATCAGCGCGTTCAGGTCGCTCGACTGGAACACCGTCCACCAGTCGGCGGCGATGTCGTGGTCGTCGGCGAAGCGCTGCGCGCCGGTCGCCAGCGGCTGCGCCGTATAGCGTTGCGCCTGCGGTGCGGCGGGCGCGCGATAGTCGGGACCGGCGGCGCACCCTCCGAGCAGCGCGGAGACAACGCCGGACGCGAGCACCCAGCGCACCCTCATGCCGGCTTCTCCTCGCCGAGCAGCTCGGCATGCTCCTCGGCATGGCGCTTGTACATCGCGTCCAGGCGCCGCTCGACGAGGAAATACAGCGCCGGCAGCCAGACCAGCGTCAGCCCGGTCGCCGTGACGAGCCCGCCGACGACGACCGTGGCCAGCGGCCGCTGCACATCGCTGCCCAGGCCGTGGGCGAGCGCGGCCGGCAGCAGGCCCAGCGCCGCGACCGTGGCCGTCATCAGCACCGGACGGAAGCGTTCGCGCGCACCGCGGATCACCGCCTCGCGCAGCGGCAGCTTCTCGTCGATGTGCAGGCGGTTCAGGTGCGAGACCATGATGATCCCGTTCATCACCGCGACGCCGAACAGCGCGATGAAGCCGACCGCGCTCGACACGTTCAGCGTCATCCCGCGCAGGTGCAGCGCGACCAGGCCGCCGAGCGCGCCCAGCGGCACCGCGAGCAGGATCATCGTGGGCTGCCAGAGGTTGCGGAACTGCGCGAACAGCAGCACGAACATCAGCGCCAGCACCATCGGCATGATCAGCAGCAGGCGGGCCTGCGCGCGCTGCTGGTTCTCGAACTGACCGCCCCAGGCGAGCTGGAAGCGCGCGTGGTCGTAGACGACGGTGCTCTCGATCTTCTGCTTGGCCTCGTCCAGGAACGACGCGAGGTCGCGGCCGCGCAGGTTCAACCGCACGGTCAGGTGGCGCTTGCCCATCTCGCGGGTGATCGTGCTCTCGCCGTTGGCGACGCGGATCGTCGCGACCTGCGACAGCGGTATGCGGGCGCCGCTGGGCGTGCTCAGCAGCAGGTGCCCGATGCTCGCCGGATCGTCGCGCGCGGCCTCCTTGAAGCGCACCGCGATGTCGTAGCGGCGGTCGTCGACGAACAGCTGCCCGACCGGCGCGCCGCCGATGCCGGTGCCGATCAGCTCGGCGATGTCGGCGACGTTGATGCCGAAGCGCGCCGCGGCCGCGCGATCGACCTCGATGCGCACCTGCGGCAGCGGCGGCTCCTGGTCGACGATCACGTCGGACGCGCCGGGGATCGCATCGAGCACCTTCTCGACCTCGGTGGCGATGCGGCGCGTCTCCTGGAAGTCGTGGCCGTAGATCTTGACGACCAGGTCGCTGTGTGCGCCGGCGAGCTTGTCCAGCACGCCGTCGATCATCGGCTGCGTGAAGCCCACGTCGGTGCCGGGCAACTGCGCATAGCGCGTCGCCATGTGGTCGATCAGCTCCTGCTTGCTCCAGCCGGACTTCCACGTGCCCTGCGGGTGCAGGCCGACGCTGACCTCGATGTGCGACGGCGTCCACGGGTCGGTGCCGTCGTCGTTGCGGCCGAGCTGGGTCACGATGTACGAGACTTCGTCGAACTCGCGCGTCGCGCGGCGCAACTCGTTGGACATCTCGGCCGCCTTGTCGAACGAAATACCCGGCGGCAGCGTCACCTGCAGCCACAGCGAGCCCTCGTCGAGATA
This sequence comes from Burkholderiaceae bacterium, assembly GCA_035280545.1. GTDB lineage: Bacteria > Pseudomonadota > Gammaproteobacteria > Burkholderiales > Burkholderiaceae_C > DATCSE01. Next base: position 7,151 of record DATEFR010000586.1, read on the forward strand.
GGGCAGGAAGTCCCGGCCTATGGTCGCGACCAAGCCCAGCACGCAGGCGAACGCGAAGCCGAACGCCGCGATCGTCAGCGCGCGCTGGCCGACGATGCGTTGCAACAGGGCCTCGTACCAAGTTCCCAGCCGTTCCAGCACGGGATTGCGGAACAGGTGCCGGGGCTTCTTGTACGAGACGTAGGCCAGGCCCGGGATCAGCAGCAGCCCGACGAGCAGCGCGCCGATCAGCGCGAAGCCGACGGCAAATGCCATCGGCGAGAACAGCTTGTATTCGATGCGCTGGAACGCGAACAGCGGCGTGTAGGCCGTGATGATCACCACCATCCCGAAGAAGATCGGGCGGGTCACCTGCAGCGTCGCCTTCAGCACGTCGCGCGGCTTCAGCGCTCGGCCCTCGTGCTGCTCGCGCCTGCGCAGGATGTTCTCCATCACGACGATCGCCGCGTCGACGACGATGCCGAAGTCGATCGCCCCCAGCGACAGCAGGTTCGCCGGGATCTTGAACTGGTGCATGCAGATGAACGCGGTCAGCAGCGACAGCGGGATCGTCACCGCGACGATCAGCGCCGCGCGCGGGCTGCCGAGGAACAGCAGCAGCACCAGCGTCACCAGCGCCATGCCCTCGACCAGCGTCTTGCCGACGGTGTGCACCGTGGCCTGCACGAGCGTCGTGCGGTCCAGGTACGGGACCAGCTTCACATCCTTGGGCAGGACGTTGTCGTTCAGGTCCTGCACCGCCGCATGCACGCCTTCGAGCACGTGCGACGGGTTCTGCCCCTTCAGCAGCAGCACGATGCCTTCGATCGTGTCCGGGTTGCCGTCCTTGCCGAGAATGCCGTGGCGCTCCTGCTGGCCGAGCTTGACCTCGCCCAGGTCCTTGACCAGCACCGGCACGCCGCTCTTCTGCGTCACGACGATGTTGCCCAGGTCGTCCAGCCCGCCGATCAGCCCGACGCCGCGCACCACGAAGCCTTGCTGGCCGCGGTTGATCACGCTGCCGCCGGCGCTCGCATTGTTCGCGTTGATGGCCTGCGTGATCTGGGCCAGCGTGACGTTGTACTTGCTGAGCCTGACCGGATCGAGCTCGAGCGAGAACTGGGTCGTGATGCCGCCGAAGTTGGACACGTCGGCGATGCCCGCGACCTGCTTGAGCCGCGGGATCACCTTCCAGAACTGCAGCTCGGAGAGCTCGCGCAGATTTCGCGTCTTAGCTTCGAGCGTGTAGCGGAAGATTTCGCCGATCGGCGACGTCAGCGGATCGAGGCCCGGCTGCGCGCCGTACGGCAGCGCGACGCCGCCGATGCGCTCCTGCAGCCGCTGGCGCGACCAGTAGTCCTCGGCGCCGTCCTGGAACACGACCGTGATCAGCGACAGCCCGAACGTGCTCTTCGAGCGCATCACGTACATGCCCGGCGTGCCCATGATCTCGCGCTCGAGCGGGATGGTGATCTGCTTCTCGACCTCTTCGGCGGCGAGGCCGGGGACCTGCGTGATCACCTGCGAGGTCGTGTCGGCGATGTCGGGATAGGCCTCCAGCGGCAGCTGGGTCCAGCAATACGCGCCGTAGAGGGCCGCGGCGACGAAGACGAGCCAGACGATGCCGCGCCGCCTCAGGCAGATCGTGACGATCGAATCAATCATCGAGCAGGACTCCGTCCCTCACGACGATCCGCTCGCCGGCCTTCAGGCCCGAGGCGATCTCGATGCTGTCGCCGACCTTCGCGCCGAGCCGGACCACGCGAGGCTCGAACCGCCACGGCTGGACCTCGACGAACACGCGCGTGTCGAATCCGCTCTGCACGACCGCGGCGATCGGCACGAGCAGGCCCGGGTGCGGCCTGGCCAGCAGCGTTGCACGCGCGAACATGCCGGGCTTCAGGCGGCCGTCGCGGTTGTCGAACGCCACGCGCACCTTCACGCGGCGCGTGTCGGGGTCCAGCACCTCGCCGACGTAGTTGACGCGGCCGGTGAAGGCCTGGCCGGCGTACGCGTCCAGCGTCGCGACCACCGGCTGCCCGACGAAGACCGCGCCCAGGTCGTCTTCCCCCGCGCTCGCGGAGAGGAACACGGTCGAGAGGTCGGCCACCGTCATCAGCGCCGCGGTGGCGTCGTTCCAGTACGCGCCGGTGGCGGCGTTGAGCTCGATCACGTGGCCGGCGATCGGCGCGCGCACCGCGAGCGTGCGCCCCGAAACCGCGTTGGACGCACCCGCGCCGAGCTGGGCCAGGCGGGCAGCCGTGCGTGCGGCTTCGCTGCTGGCCTGCTCGAAGTCGTTCTTCGCCTGCTCGATGTCACGCTGGGCGGCGATCTCCGAGCTGCCGAGGTCCTCCTGGCGATGCAGCGCGCGGCGCGCAAGCTCGAGCGTCGCGTTGGCTTTCTGCGCATCGCTCATGGCCTGCGCGAGATCGGGCGCATCGAGTCGGAACAGCACGTCGCCGGCCTTCACGGTGTCGCCCAGGCGCTTGTCCAGGCTGACGATACGCCCGGTGATCGGCGGCAGCACCTTGACCAGCCGCGCGGGATCGGCCTCGACCGTCGCGGGCAGCGAGAACGGCCGTTCGACCGATTGGTCCGCGACGACTTGAATCTGCAGCGTTCGGCGCAGCGCCGAACCTTCGGGCACGACGGCCTGGCCGGCGAGGTGCTGCAGCACCGGCGCTGGCGCGGTGTCGGCACCGGCCGCGTCGGCGCGTCTGGCCATCAGCCATCCGGCCGCCGCCGCGGCCGCGAGCAAGCCCAAGGCGCATGCCTTGGCACGATTCGAGAACATGGCGACGAGTCCCTCCGGGTCCGCAGGAGCGGGACCTTAGCGAGCGGACTCTGAAGAACGCCCCAAGAGAGCCTGAATCTTTCTTCAGGATCGGTGCGTTACGCTTGCGCAGCATGAGAATTCTTCTGGTCGAGGACGATCGCAAGGCGGCACGCCTGCTGGAGCGCGGGCTGTGCGAGGAAGGCTTCGTCGTCGACGCCGTGCATTCGGCCGAAGAGGCCGATCTGCAGGTCTTCGCGCAGGACTACGACCTCGTCGTGCTCGACTGGATGCTGCCCGGGCAGGACGGCCTCGCCTGGTGCGGCGAGCTGCGGCGGCGCGGCCTGGCGATGCCCATCCTGATGCTGACCGCGCGCGATTCGCTGGGCGACCGGGTCGCCGGCCTGAACACCGGCGCGGACGACTACCTGACCAAGCCGTTCGAGTTCGAGGAGCTGCTCGCGCGCGCGCGGGCCTTGCTGCGCCGATCGGAGCTGACGCGGCCGGTCACGCTGGCGATCGCCGGTCTGACGCTGGACCCGTATCGCCAGCGGGTCGAGCGCAACGAGCTGCCGCTCGAGCTGACGCCGCGCGAGTACGCGATCCTGTCGGTGCTGATGCGCCATGCGGGCGAGGTGGTCACGCGTGCGCGGCTGGCCGAGCAGGTCTGGAAGGCGGACCTGCTGGCGATCGACAACCTGATCGACGTTCACATCAGCAACCTGCGGCGCAAGGTCGATCCCCCTGGCCTGCCGCCGCTGATCCACACCGTGCGGGCGCGTGGCTTCCGGCTGGCCGCGCCGGGCGATGAGCGTGCTTAGCCTGCGCACGCGCCTGGTGCTGGGGCACCAGGCGGCGATCGTCGTGGTCCTGTTGCTGGCGGCGGTTGGAACCTACTGGACGCTGGTCCGCTCCGTGCATGGCCAGCTCGATGCCGCATTGCTGGCCCTGGCCGAGACCGAGCTGGGCATGCTGGCGACCGGCAATGGCCAGCCGGTGCGCGTCCACGAGGTCGCGCCCGGACCGGCGCCTCCGGCGTTCGAGCGGCTCGATCGATTGGTGCAGATCGTCGACGGCGACGGCCATGTGCTCGCGCGCAGCAGCAACCTCGGCGAAGCGGCGCTGCCGGTGTCGCCCGCGTTGCTGGCACGTCTGGCGCATGGTGAGGTCGTGTTCGAGACGCTGGCCAAGTTCGGCAGCGAGCCGACGCGCATGGTCTCCGTTCCGGTGACCACGCCGGGCGCGGCGCGCGCGATCCAGGTTGCGGGCTCGCTCGACGACGTCAACCATGTCGTCGAGTCCGCCGGCATCGTGTTCGTCGTGATGGGCGCGGCGCTGCTGCTGGCGGTCGGCGCCGCCGGCGCGCTGCTCACCCGCCGCGTGTTCCGCGCCATCGACGACGTCGTGCAGCAAGCCCATCGGATCGGCGAAGCCGATCTCGGACGGCGCCTGCCGCATCCGGGCACCGCGGACGAGGTCGGGCGCCTGGTCGAGACCTTGAACGAGATGCTCGGCCGCCTCGAGCGGAGCTTCGAAGCCCAGCGTCGCTTCACCGCGGATGCGTCGCACGAGCTGCGATCGCCGCTGTCGCGGCTGCGCACCGAGCTGGAGCTGGCGTTGCGGCGGCCACGCGACGCGGCGGACTATGTCGAGACGCTGCGCTCGTGCATGGAAGAGGTGGAGCGGCTGACCTTGCTGGTCGAGGAATTGCTGGTCCTCGCGCGCATCGATGCCGGACAGGAGCGCGGCCCGGTCGAGGCGGTGTCGCTCAACGTGCTGGCGGAAGAAGCGATCCAGCGGGTGCGACCGATGGCACGCGATCACGATGTGCGCGTTGCGCTGGACCCGGCACCGCCTGTCGCGGCGCGCGTGGCGCGGGGGCCGGCCAGCCTGGTGCTGGCCAACCTGCTCAGCAACGCGGTGAAGTTTTCAGGGCAAGGCGGACAGGTGAGCGTGGGGCTGCATGTCGAAGAGTCGGCCGCGGTGATCCGTGTGGCGGACTCCGGGCCCGGGCTCGGCGTGATGGAGCTTCCGTACCTGTTCGATCGCTTCTACCGCGGCAGTGCTGCACGCGCGGGCGGTGTTCCTGGTGTGGGACTGGGCCTGGCGCTGTCGCAGGCGATCGTGCAGGCGCACGGCGGGAGCATCGAAGCCAGCAACCGCGAACCGCGCGGTGCGCTGTTCACCGTTCGCCTGCCGCTCGCGGCGTGACCGAACTTGCGCCGGCCTCATGACACACCGCCTGCGCACAGGCGGTGCAACTCGGCGCCCAGTGTCGGCGCCGTCAGCGGTTTCGTCAGATAGCCGTCCATGCCCGCCGCTGCACAGGCCTCGCGTGCCTCGTCGGTCGTGTTGGCCGTGGCCGCGACGATGCTGCACGGAGCGAGTTCACCCGCGCGTTCCAGCTCACGCAGCCGCCGCGTCGCGGTCAGGCCGTCCATCCCGGGCATGTCCAAGTCCATCAGCACGACGGCCGGATGCAGACGTTGGCACTGCGCCAGCGCCTCGACGCCGTCGCACGCCGTGACGGCATCGAAGCCCAAGGTGCGCACGAGTTCCGCCGCCACGATGCGATTGACCTCGTGGTCATCGACCACCAGCACGAGTGGCCGCCGTGACGCGCCGCTGGCATCGGACACCGTGCCGTTGACCGGCCGCTCGGCGGGCAGCCGCCAGCGCGCGCGAAACAGCACCCCGGCGATCGGGGAGGTTTCGAAGTCAATGCGCGCACCGGTGATCGGGCAATCGCCGCTGGCCCCCGGCCCGTGCTGGCCGGCATGGTTGCCGGACCCGGTCTGCTTTGCGAGATGCAGGCGCGAGATGACCGTGCTGAGCATGCCCTCGGAGGCCAAGGCGCTGGAGCCGACGGCGCTGACTTCGACATGACAGTGATCGAACGGCGCCGAGCGGGTCTGCGCTTCCAGGACGATGACCCCCGACTCGACGAGATCGATGAGGCCCAGCAGCATGCGGTGCAGGCTGCGGCGCACCGCGATGGCCTCGCCCGCGATGATCGCGAGC
>DATEFR010000587.1:0-5235 GCA_035280545.1 Burkholderiaceae bacterium
CAGGTTGCGCAGCGCGTCCAGCCGCTGCCAGAGCTCGGCGTTCTTCACCGGCTTCTTGTCGGCCGTCTTCCAGCCGCGCACCTTCCACCCGTGGATCCACTCGGTGATGCCCTTGCGCACGTATTCGCTGTCGGTGTGGATGGTCACGTCGCAGGTGCGCTTCAGCGAGTTCAGCGCCTCGATCACCGCAGTCAGCTCCATGCGGTTGTTGGTCGTCGAGGCCTCGCCGCCGAACAGCTCCTTCTCGTGCGTGCCGTTGGACAGCCACGCGCCCCAACCGCCCGGGCCGGGGTTGCCCTTGCACGCGCCGTCGGTGTAGATCGTGACGCGCGGGCGCTGGATCGTCGCGGCCGCGCTGGTCGTCCCGGCCGTCACGGACGCGCCGCCTTCGCGCGTTCGCGCATCGCACGCAGATCGCGGGCACGCCGGTGCTGCCCCAGCGCGACCACCGGCGCCGGCGCGGCCTTCGCAGCCGTATGTTGCTGGCGCACCAGGCCGACCAGCCGCATCCCGCGCACGCGCTTGACCGCGACGACGAAGTACACCGCGCCGAACACCGGCCACCAGCGGTCGCCGAAGCGCTCCATCCACTGGTAGCGGTCCAGCCATTTCGCCGAGACCACCGGTGGCCGGTAGCAGCCGAAGCGCCCAGCCTCGACTTCGAAGCTGAGCAGGCGCAACCAGTCGCGCAAGCGGCGGTAGCGCATGAACTCGCCGGTGCTCGGCAGGAACAGCGGTCGCTGCGAGCGCGGCGCGAGGCGCATTCGCAGCCGCCCCCAGCGCTGGCGCAGTCCCCACAGGCTGCCGGGGTTGAAGCCGACGATCACGACCCGGCCTTCGGGACGCAGCACACGATCGACCTCACGCAACGCGAGGTGCGGATCGCGCGCGAGCTCGAGCGCATGCGGCAGCACGACCAGATCGAGGCTGTTCGTGTCGAACGGCAACGCATCGAAGTCGCATTGCAGCGCGACGGCGGCGCGCGGCACGTCGTGGTCGGATGCGCCATCGTTCGCGCGCGTCGGGGCGGGAGCAGGGTCCGCGTCGTCCTGCTCGGTCGCAACCCAGCGATGCGGCATGCGGTTCATGCGCAATGCATCGAGTTCGGGCAGGCCCAACTGCAAGGCATGAAAGCCGAAGATGTCGGCCACCGCGGTGTCCAGATGGGCCTGTTCCCACGCCAGCAGGTAACGCCCCGCCGGCGTCTTCAACCATTCGCTCAAACCTATAATCGCGCGTTCCGCCATGAACCTCGTTGCCCTCAACGCCTTCACCGACAACTACATCTGGATGTTCCACGATGGCCGGCATGCCGTCGTTGTCGATCCGGGGGACAGTGCACCGGTGATCGCCGCGCTCGAAGCGCAACGTCTGGTGCTGTCGGCCATTCTAGTGACGCATCACCATGCCGACCATGTCGGCGGGGTCGATGCGCTGCGCGACCGGCTGCAAGGCCCGGTGTATGGGCCGCGCCGCGAGCGCATTCCGCAACCGTACACCGCGCTCGACGATGGCGATGAAGTCGACGTGCTGGGCCAGCGCTTCGAGGTGATCGAGGTGCCGGGCCACACCAGCGGCCACATCGCGTATTTCGCGGCCGACACCGGAGCGGCGCCGCTGCTGTTCTGCGGCGACACCTTGTTCTCGGCCGGCTGCGGGCGGCTGTTCGAAGGCACGCCGGCGCAGATGCATGCATCGCTGTCGCGCCTGGCCGCGTTGCCGGGTGCCACGCGCGTTTGCTGCGCGCACGAGTACACGCTGTCCAACCTGCGCTTCGCGCGTGCGGTCGAGCCGGCGAATGCCGATGTCGTGGACTATGCACGCTGGTGCGAGGCTCAGCGCGAAAAAGCGCTGCCAACGCTGCCCTCTTCGATCGATCGCGAGCGCCGCGTGAACCCATTCTTGCGCTGTGACGCCGCAGCGGTCGCGACCGCTGCGCGCGCGCATGGCGCGACTTCCGACGAACCCGTGGCGGTGCTGGCCGCCCTTCGACAATGGAAGAACGATTTCCGATGACGACCCCGCTGCTGCAGGCCCGGACTGGCCGCGCGATGACCACCCGCCTGACATCGCTGCTCCCGGCCCTGCTGCTGCCCGCGCTGCTGATCGCAGGCTGCGCGACGCCGACGACTCCGACCCCTCCCGCTTCCGACTCGTCTTCCGCCTCGACCACGATCGTCGCCCCGCCGGCCGACGCCGCGAGCGCGGTCGCGTCCGCGGCATCGGCGCCCGAGTCGGCCGCCTCGGCCGCGTCGGCTGCCGAGAGCGAAGTCGCGACCGCGCCGGTCCCGGTCGACCCGCTGCGCCCCGACGTCCGCCTCGACCTCGACGACCGTGCCGCGCGCCAGGATCTGTGGGACCGCGTGCGCCGCGGCTTCGCGATGTCCGATCTCGACACCGAGCTGGTCCGCAAGGCCGAGCAGTGGTACGCGACGCGCCCCGACTACGTGCAGCGCATGACCGAGCGCGGCGGCCGCTACCTCTATCACATCGTCGAAGAGCTCGACCACCGCGGCATGCCGACCGAGCTCGCGCTGCTGCCGTTCATCGAAAGCGCGTACAACCCGCAGGCCCTGTCGACCGCGAAGGCCTCGGGCATGTGGCAGTTCGTGCCGGGCACCGGCCGGGACTACGACCTGAAGCAGAACATCTTCCGCGACGACCGGCGCGACGTGCTCGAGTCGACCCGCGCCGCGCTCGACTACCTGCAGCGCCTGTACGCGATGTTCGGCGACTGGCAGCTCGCGCTCGCAGCCTACAACTGGGGCGAAGGCAGTGTGCAGCGCGCGATCGCGCGCAACCAGCGGCTCGGCCTGCCAACCGACTACGCGAGCCTGAAGATGCCGAACGAGACGGCCTACTACATCCCGAAGCTGCAGGCCGTGAAGAACATCATCGCGCGCCCGGGCGACTTCGGCCTTACGCTGCCGCCGCTCGCAAACCACCCGTACTTCCTCAGCGTGCCGATCGAGCGCGACATGGACGTCGCGCTCGCGGTCAAGCTCGCCGGCATTCCGCTCGACGAGTTCCAGTTCCTGAACCCGCAGATGAACAAGCCGGTGATCCTCGCGGCCGGCACGCCGCGGGTGCTGCTGCCGTACGACAACGCGAACCAGTTCGTGCGCGAGCTGCCGGCGTACCGCGGCCGGTTCGCGAGCTGGACCGCCTGGACCGCGCCGAAGACGATGCGCCCGGCCGATGTCGCGAAGCAGGTCGGGATGAGCGAAGCGCAGTTGCGCGAGGTCAACCGGATCCCGCCGCGCATGCTCGTGAAGGCCGGCTCGACCCTGGTGGTGCCGCGCGGCGAGCATCGCCTGACCGACGTCTCGAGCGAAGTCGCCGACAACGCGATGATGGCGCTTTCACCCGATGGGCCGACGTTGCGCAGGACTTCGCTGCGTGCCGGCAAGCGCGACACGGTCGCGTCGGTCGCGAAGCGCTATCGCGTCAGCGCGGCGCAGGTTGCGCAGTGGAACGGCGTGGCGGCATCGGCGTCGTTCAAGCCGGGGCAGGCGATCGTCGTGTATGTCGCGGCCAAGGGTGGCGGCAAGCGCCACGCGGCGCCCGGCGTGCGGGTGGCGAGCGGCAAGGCGTCGGCGACCAAGACGGCCGCCAAGAGCACGCCCAAGGCCGCAGCCAAGAGCACGCGCAGCGCGAAGGCGCGCGTGCGGGTCGCGCACAACTGAGGCTGTGGAGTCACTCCGTTCGCGCTGAGGTATCGAAGCGCACGCGGGCTTCGATACCTCAGCCCGAACGGGGACTCGCGTCTCAGCGCCGCTCGCTCAACGCGTGCGCGATGGTTCCGAGATCCACATACTCCAGTTCGCTGCCGATCGGCACGCCCCGCGCCAGCCGCGTGACGCGCAGCCCGCGCGGGCGCAGCGCCTCGCCGAGCACATGCGCCGTGGCCTCGCCTTCGGCGGTGAAGTTGGTCGCGATGATGACCTCTTCGGTGCGGCCGTCGGTCGCGCGCGCGATCAGCTCGCGGGCGCCGATCGCATCGGCGCCGACGCCGTCCAGCGGGCTCAGCCGCCCCATCAGCACGAAGTACAGCCCGCGGTAGCTGCCGGTGCGCTCGAGCGCGGCCTGGTCGGCCGGCGTCTCGACCACGCAGAGCAGGCGCGCATCGCGCGATGCATCGGCGCAGATGCTGCAAACCGGCGTTTCGGTGAAGGTGTGGCAGCGCTCGCAATGGCGCACGTTCGTGATCGCCGACTGCAGCGCACGGGCGAGCCGGTCGGCACCCTCCCGGTCGTGCTGCAGCAGATGGAACGCCATGCGTTGCGCCGACTTCACGCCGACGCCAGGCAGCCGGCGCAATGCGTCGATCAAACTGTCGAGCGAAGGTTCGGACACGGGCCCCGATGGATCAGAAGGGGAACTTCATGCCGGGGGGCATCGGCATCCCCGCGGTCAGCTTGCCCATCTTCTCGGCGCTGACCTCTTCGGCACGGCGCACGCCGTCGTTGAACGCCGCGGCCACCAGGTCTTCGAGCATGTCCTTGTCGTCGGCGAGCAGGCTCGGGTCGATCTGGATGCGCTTGACGTCGTGCTTGCAGGTCATCGTGACCTTCACGAGCCCGGCACCCGACTGGCCTTCGACCTCGATCGTCGCGAGCTCTTCCTGGGCGCGCTTCAGGTTGTCCTGCATCGCCTGCGCTTGCTTCATCAAGCCGGCGAGTTGGTTCTTCATCATGATGGGGCTCCTTGATCCTTCGATGTCAATGCGGTCTGACCGACCCGGGCACGATGCGCGCGGTCTTGAATTCCTTCATCAACGCCTGCACCAGCGGGTCGTTGTAGACGATCTGTTCGGCTTCGGCCTGGCGCCGCGCGCGCTCGGCGGCTTCGCGCCTGGCCGGCGAGTCGTCGACGGCGCCGGCCTCGACCTCGAGGCGCACCGCGCGGCCCAGCGTCTCGGTCAGCGCGGCCTGCAGCTTGTCGACATGCGTGCCGTTGCGCAGCATCTCGCGTTCGACGCGCAGCACGCAGCGCAGCGGCTGCTCGCGCTCATCGAACGCGATGCACTGCGACTGCACCGCGAGCTCGCGTACCATCGCCTGCACGCTGCCGGCCGCGGCCATGCGCCCGACCAGCTCGGCCCAACGCGCGCCGAGGCCATCGGTCGAGAACGTCGGCACGGGCTGTGGTGCGAGGGGTGGTGCGAGGGGTGGTGCGGCAGGGGATTCGACACGCAGCGGCTGCGTTGTCTCGTCCTCGAATGGCGCATCCACC
>DATEFR010000588.1:0-3869 GCA_035280545.1 Burkholderiaceae bacterium
TGTACGGGATCTTCGGGTTGATGGCGGGGTTCGCGGCGGTCGTCGAAACGGTCGCCATGCCCAGCGAATAGCCATCGGGCGCGGCCCTCGCGGTCTCGGTCGCGCCCACCACGCCGCCGCCGCCGGCGCGGTTCTCGACGATCACGGTCTGGCCCAGCGGGCCGGTCATGCGCTCGGCGATGACGCGCGCGACGATGTCGGTCGTGCCGCCCGGCGCGAACGGCACGACCAGCTTGACCGGCTTGCTCGGATAGGCCTGGGCCCAGGCGCCGCCACTGAACGCGGTCAAGACCGCGAAGACGCTGGCGAGCGCGATTCTGCGTTGCATTCGTTGAATCTCCGTTGAAGCTGCGAAGTGGGACGCCCTCGATGCGCGCCGGATGGCATCCGCACCGCGCGGGCTAGTGTAGGACCTGCCAAGCCGCCAGCCATACGTAGTGGTGCTTAGCGCTGGCACACTCGCGCCCCATGTCGAATGCCTTGCTGCTGCTGCCGGACTTCCTGCTGATCGTCGTCGGCTTCGTGCTCTGCCGCTACACCGCGCTGGGCCGCCCGGTGTGGGACGCGGCCGAACGCCTGGTCTACTACCTGCTGTTCCCGGTGCTGCTGTTCAACTCCATCGTCAAGAGCCCGCTGCAGCCGGCGCAAACGCTGAACCTTGCAGCGGCGGGCGTGGGCACCGTGGCCTGCGGCATCCTGCTCGCGATGGCGTTGAAGCGCTGGCCGGGTGTCGATGCGCGGCTGCACGCCTCGGGCGCGCAGTGTGCGTTCCGCTTCAACTCCTACATCGGGCTCGCGCTCGCCGAGCGGCTCGGCGGCCCGCAGGCACTGGCCTGGATCGCACTGCTGATCGCGCTGTGCGTGCCGCTGTGCAACGTCGCGGCGGTCTGGCCGCTGGCGCGCCACGGCGGGCATTCGTACGGCCGCGAGCTGTCGCGCAATCCGCTGATCGTCAGCACCGTCGCGGGACTGATCGGCAACCTCGTCGGACTGAAGTTTCCGGAAGCGGTCGGCACGACGCTGCAGCGCATCGGCCTGGCCGCATTGCCGCTGGGGCTGATGGCGGTCGGCGCCGGATTGCGCTTCGGCGGGCTCAAGGCGGCGCCGATGCTGGCGGCCGCACTCATGGCCATACGCCACGCGCTGCTGCCGGCGGTCGCGATCGCGCTGGCGGCGCTGCTCGCGTTGCGCGTCGAGCAGGCGACGATCGTCGTGCTGTTCGCAGCGTTGCCGACCGCGTCCAGCGCCTACGTACTGGCCGCGCGCATGGGCGGCGACGGCCCGTTCGTCGCCGGCCTCGTGACGGTCTCGACCTTGCTTGGGATGATCAGCGTGCCGGTTTGGCTGGCGGTGCTGGCAAGTCTGACGTGAGGCGCTGCATGAAGAGCCTCAGCAGACGCGGCTCGTCGGCGGCCAGACAGACCTGCGCATTCGGTGCGCCGGCTGTTTCCTTCGTCGCACCGTCGGCTTCGACCGTGATGCGCAGGGGCGTCGTCGGGCACAGGCTCGCGGCGATCGCATAGGCCACCGGCACGACGTCGAACAGCGTCGGTGTCGCGCTGGACCAGGGCTGGTAGGCATCCAGCCACTGGTGGTACAGCAGCGCCAGCGCGTCGGTGAGCGGCGTGCCGCGCGCAAACAGCGCGTTGCGCGCGGCCTCCTCGAAGCGGATCTGCGTCGAGTCCAGCGGCATCATCACGATCGTGACGCCCGAGTCGAACAGCGCGCGCGCCGCGGCGATGTCGGAGACGATGTTGTATTCCTTGTCGGGCGGCCGCGGCGCGTGGAACGCCGACTTCGAATAGCCGCGCCGCACCGAGCCGCCCATCAGCACGACGCGCTTGAGTTGGCGGAACGTGGCCGGGTCACGCTGGATCGCCGCAGCCAGGTTGGTCAGCGGGCCCAGCGCGAGCAGCGTGATCTCGCCCGGATGACGGCGAATGCTGTCGAGCAGGAAATCGACCGACGCCGGCACCGCGCGCGGCGCGCTCGCCGGCCCGCGTTGGGCCCAGCGCGCCTGCGTGAACGGCGTCGACGACACGGTCGCGAGGCCTTGGGCGACCGGGATGTCGTCGCGCCCGAGCTCGGCCAGCAGGCGCTGCACGAGCCGCACGCGCAGCGCCGTGTCGCCCCATGCGGTGCTGATGCCCAGCACGTCGAACTCGGGGCTCGCGAGCACCAGCGCGAGGGCGAACGCGTCGTCGATGTCGTCGCCGATGTCGGTATCGACGATCACGCGCTGGCGAACGGTCGGCGTGCTCTGCGCCTGCGCCGGTGCCTGCGCCTGCACGACCGGCATGAACAACAACGTGGCCGCGCAGGCGGCCCACAGGCCGACTCGAACACAGGCCCGCATGCAGCGCACCAACGTCCGCTTCATGGCCGCTGCGGGACGGGCCGCGGCGTGGCCCGGTTCGTCAGATCGATCATCAGCCGCTCCATCCCCTTCACGTCGACTTCGCGCACGACGATGACCGGCCGCTCGCCCAACCCGGGCCCCTCGCCCGCCGGCCAGCTCAACGTGTTGCCGTAGCCCGCGGTGAAGCTCGTGTCGACATCGACGGCAAGCTCGTCGGCAGTCGCGATCAGCGCCGGATTCAGCCAGACCGCGGTCGCGATCTCGTCCCACATCGGGAAGCCGGTCTCGCTGAAACGTTTCAGGCTGCGCGCGAGCGGCGTGTCGGTGCGGGTCATCGCGTCGAGCAGCGCCGGCGTCAGCTCGGTCGCGGTCGACGGGTCGGCCGGCACCATCACGATGCGGCGCCACGGCGCGCGCAGCACGATGCTCGCGGCCTCCGGATCCCAGCGGAAATTGAACTCGAGCCGCGGCGTGTTCAGGTACTCGCGGCCGAACTGCTGCGCCGACCGCGATGCGAGCTTGCGCTGCGGGTTCAGGCTGCCGCCCATGAAGACCAGTTCCTTCGCGTTGGCCGCGAACTGCGGGTCGAGCCGCTGCGCGAGCGCAAGATTGGTCAGCGGCCCGGTCGCGATGACCGTCACCTGCCCGGGGAACCGGCGCACCGTGCGGATCAGGAAGTTCGCGGCAATCTCGTTCGAGGCACGGCTCGTCGGGTTGCCTTCGGGCAGGTCGGGCACATGGTCGTGCGCGTGGTACAGCGGCTGGCTCTGCAAGGTGCCGTCGGGCCACTTGCGGTCCATCCACGCGCCCTTGTAGACGAGCTTGCCGTACAGCGCCTCCCAGCGCCGCGTGGCCTGCTCGGTGTTGACGAGCGGGAAGATCGCGCCGGGCACGACCGGGATGTCGCTGCGGCCGATGATCTCGAGCATGCGCAGCGCGTGCGCGACGCCTTCGTCGCGCCAAACCGAACCGCTGACCAGCGTGAGGCCCAGCACCTCGACGTCGGGCGCCTGGATCGCGAGCAACGCGCTGGACCGCACGCCGGTGATGTCGTCGTCGACGATGACCCTGCGCGGCGCGTCCGCCGCGAGCGCGCCGTGACCCAGGAGGGTCAGCGCCAGCAAGAGCCTTGACGCGAGCCGGGTTCGAAGCGTCGTGGCGATGCTCACGGCTGCAGGAAGTCCTCGAGCGCCGCGAGGAATGCGGTGGGCGTCTCGATCATCGGCGCGTGGCCCGCATCGGGCACGACGACCAGCTTCGCACCGGGAATCTCGGCGGCCAGGCGGCGGCCTTTCGCGATCGGAATCAGCTCGTCGTACTGCCCCCAGACCACGAGCGTCGGAACCGTGATGCCGGCGAGCCGGCCGTCCAGGCTGTCGTTCATCACCGCGGGGTTGTCGAGCACCGCGGCGATCGTGTGGCTGTCGCCCTTCGCGAGGCTCCACGCCATGCCGCGACGGATCGCGTCTTCGTTGCTGTAGGCCGGCGAGCGGAAGATGCTCGCGAGCAG
>DATEFR010000589.1:0-7022 GCA_035280545.1 Burkholderiaceae bacterium
CTGCGCGGCGCGTTCGAAGCCAAGGCGCGCGAGTTCAAGGACGTGCTGAAGATCGGCCGCACCCAGCTGCAGGATGCGGTGCCGATGACGCTGGGCCAGGAGTTCATGGCCTTCGCGATCATGATCCGCGAGGACGAGCAGCGCCTGGCCGAAGCGCGGCTGCTGATCACCGAGGTGAACCTCGGCGCGACCGCGATCGGCACCGGCATCAACGCGCCGGCCGGCTACACCGAGCGGGTCGTGCCGCGGCTCGCCCAGGTCAGCGGCGTGCCGGTCATCATGGCCGAGAACCTGGTCGAGGCGACGCAGGACACCGGTGCGTTCGTGCAGCTCTCGGGCGTGCTCAAGCGCGTGGCGTGCAAGCTCAGCAAGACCTGCAACGACCTGCGGCTGCTCTCCAGCGGCCCGCAGGCCGGCTTCGGCGACATCAAGCTGCCGCCGCGCCAGGCCGGCTCGTCCATCATGCCCGGCAAGGTGAACCCGGTGATCCCCGAGGTGATGAACCAGGTCGCGTTCGAGGTGATCGGAAACGACATGACGATCACGATGGCGTCGGAGGCCGGCCAGCTCCAGCTCAACGCATTCGAGCCCATCATGGCGTATGCGCTGAACCGCAGCCTCAAGCACCTGACGCAGGCGTGCCGCACGCTGCAGCTCAACTGCGTCGAAGGGATCCAGCCGAACCATGCGCTCCTCGCGAAGCGGGTCGCCGAGTCGGTGACGCTCGTGACCGCGCTGAACCCGATCATCGGCTACGAAAAAGCGGCGTTGATCGCGAAGACGGCGCTGGCCAAGCAGGGCAGCGAGGGTGGCACGATCGCCGAGGTCGCCGAGTCGCTCGGCATCATGAGCCGCGCCGAGATGAACGCGCTCCTGGTGCCCGAGAAGCTGACCCAGCCGGTGCGGCTCGAGGCCTGAAATGGCGTGAGGGTTGCCCGCCGGGCGGCGCTGCAAGCGCCTCGCACCCGACTTCAGGGTCGGGCAAAACCCTTGTTCGCGGCCCAGTACGCGAACGGCTGTCGTCCGGCCTCCCTAGAATTCCGTTTTCTTGATTTTCAACCCTCTTGAAAGAGACCCCATGAAGAAAGTCGCTCTCGCCCTGGCCGCGGTCCTCGCGTGCGGGGTCGGTCACGCCGCGGACACGCTGGCGAAGATCAAGACCGCGAACAAGATCGTGATCGGCACGCGCGACTCGTCGGCGCCCCTGGCCTACACGACCGGCGACGGCAAGTACGTCGGCTACCACGTCGAGGTCTGCCAGAAGATCGCCGACGCGATCAAGGCCAACCTGAAGATGCCGTCGCTGCCGGTCGAGTACCAGGTGGTCACGTCGCAGAACCGGATCCCGCTGGTGCAGAACGGCACGGTCGACATGGAGTGCGGCTCCACCACCAACAGCACCGCGCGCCAGAAGGACGTGGCCTTCGCCCCGACCACCTTCGTGACCAACGTGCGCATCGCGGTCAAGGCCAACTCGGGCATCACCTCGATCGCCCAGCTGAAAGACAAGACCGTCGCGACGACCACCGGCACGACCTCGGTGCAGCTGCTGCGCAAGCACGAGCGCGCCAACGGCGTCGACTTCAAGGAGCTGTTCGGCAAGGACCACGCCGACAGCTTCCTGCTGCTGGAATCGGGCCGCGCCGACGCGTTCGTGATGGACGACAACATCCTCGCCGGCCTGATCGTCAACTCGAAGAGCCCGGCGGACTTCAAGATCGTCGGCGAGTCGCTGTCGCAGGAGCCGATCGCGATCATGATCCCGAAGGACGACCCGTCGTACAAGAAGCTGGTCGACGACACGGTCAAGGGCCTGATGAAGAGCGGCGAGCTCGAGAAGATCTACGGCAAGTGGTTCCTCGCGCCGATCCCGCCGCGCAACGCGACGGTCGGCATGCCGGTCAGCGACGCGCTGAAGGCGGCGATCGCCAATCCGAACGACAATCCGGCCGAGGCCTACAAGAAGCAGTGAAGCGCTTGAGGTAAGCCCTGACGCCGGCAGGCGCGGGGTTTGCTTACATTCGCGGACAGCGCGGCGTGAAGCCCTTTCGCGTCGCGCTTTTCTTTGAGCGCTCGCGTCTGCAGAAAGGAAAAGAACTTGGGTAGCAAATGGGACTGGCAGGTATTCCTGCAGGACACCGGAGGCGGGCGCACGTACCTCGAGTGGCTGATGTCGGCCTGGGGCTGGACGCTGTCGGTGGCGGTGATGTCGCTGGTGGTCGCGCTGGTCGTGGGCTCGCTGATCGGCATCCTGCGGACGACGCCGAACAAATGGTTCGTCGGTTTCGGCAACGCGTGGACCGAGCTCTTCCGCAACATTCCGCTGCTGGTCCAGATCTTCCTCTGGTACCACGTGATCCCGTCGATCTTCCTGAGCCTGCGCGCGCTGCCCAGCATCATCCTGGTCGTGTTCGCGCTGGGCTTCTTCACCTCGGCGCGCATTTCCGAGCAGGTCAAGGCCGGCATCCAGGCGCTGCCCAAGGGCCAGCGCTATGCCGGCCTGGCGATGGGGCTGACCCTGCCGCAGACCTACCGCTACGTGCTGCTGCCGATGGCGTTTCGCATCGTCATCCCGCCGCTGACCAGCGAGTCGATGAACATCATCAAGAACTCGTCGGTCGCCTTCGCGGTCTCGATCGCCGAGCTGACGATGTTCGCGATGCAGGCGCAGGAGGAAACCTCGCGCGGCATTGAAATCTATCTCGCGGTGACCTTGCTGTACTTCGTCTCGGCGTTCGTGATCAACCGCATCGCGCTCGTGATCGAAAACAAGGTCCAGGTGCCCGGCATGATCGGGGGTGGGAAATGATGACCGCCCTCGACTTCTCGTTCCTGAACTGGACCGTCGTCGCCAACTTCATCCTCAAGGGCCTGATCTTCTCGGTGCAGCTCACGCTGATCGCGATGATCGGCGGCATCGCGATCGGCACGCTGCTCGCGCTGATGCGGCTGTCGGGCAAGAAGTGGCTGGTGCTGCCCGCCGCGTTCTACGTGAACACGCTGCGCTCGATCCCGCTGGTGATGGTGATCCTGTGGTTCTTCCTGCTGATCCCGCTCCTGATCGGGCGGCCGCTGGGCGCGGAGCTCTCGGCGATCATCACGTTCACGATCTTCGAAGCGGCGTACTACTCGGAGATCATGCGTGCGGGCATCCAGTCGGTGCCCAAGGGCCAGGTCTACGCGGGCTATGCGGTGGGCATGACCTACAAGCAGTGCATGCAGCTGGTCGTGCTGCCGCAGGCGTTCCGCAACATGCTGCCGGTGCTGTTGACGCAGACCATCATCCTGTTTCAGGACACCTCGCTGGTCTACGCGATCGGCGCGTACGATCTGCTCAAGGGTTTCGAGGTCGCCGGCAAGAACTTCAACCGCCCGGTCGAGACCTACCTGACCGCCGCGGTCGTCTACTTCATCATCTGCTTCGGCCTGTCGATGCTGGTGCGTCGCCTGCAGAAGAAGATCGCGATTATTCGTTGAGGATCACCCCATGATCGACATCAAGAACGTCTCCAAGTGGTACGGCAGCTTCCAGGTGCTGACCGACAACACGACCTCGATCAAGAAGGGCGAGGTCGTCGTCGTCTGCGGTCCGTCGGGCTCGGGCAAGTCGACGCTGATCAAGACGGTGAACGCGCTCGAGCCGTTCCAGAAGGGCGACATCGTCGTCGACGGCATCTCGATCGCCGACCCGAAGACCAACCTGCCGAAGCTGCGCTCGCGCGTCGGCATGGTGTTCCAGCACTTCGAGCTGTTCCCGCACCTCTCGGTCACCGAGAACCTGACGCTCGCGCAGATCAAGGTGCTGGGCCGCAGCGCCGACGAGGCGAAGACGCGCGGGCTGAAGATGCTGGACCGCGTCGGCCTGATGGCGCACAAGGACAAGTTCCCGGGCCAGCTTTCCGGCGGTCAGCAGCAGCGCGTCGCGATCGCCCGCGCGCTGTCGATGGACCCGATCGTGATGCTGTTCGACGAGCCGACCTCGGCGCTGGACCCGGAGATGGTCGGCGAAGTGCTGGACGTGATGGTGCTGCTCGCCAAGGAAGGCATGACGATGATGGTCGTCACGCATGAGATGGGCTTCGCGAAGAGGGTGTCGAATCGCGTCATCTTCATGGATGCCGGCAAGATCGTCGAGGACTGCACGCGCGACGAGTTCTTCGGCAACCCCGACGCGCGCACGCCGCGGGCGAAGGACTTCCTCTCGAAGATTCTTCAGCATTGAGCGTTGGGTCGCGGGTGCGAAAATCCCCGCATGACCGATACGCTCTCGCTGACCCGCCCCGACGACTGGCACCTGCACGTGCGCGATGGCGCGGCGCTCGCTGCCGTCGTGCCCGACACCGCGCGCCAGTTCGCCCGCGCGATCATCATGCCGAACCTGAAGCCGCCGGTCACGACCGCGGCGCTCGCGCTCGCGTACCGCGATCGCATTCGCGCGGCGGTGCCCGCCGGCGTGTCGTTCGAGCCGCTGATGACGCTGTACCTGACCGACGCCACCCCGCCCGAGGAGATCGCGCATGCGAAGGCGGCCGGCGTCGTCGCGCTGAAGCTGTACCCGGCCGGTGCGACGACCAACAGCGACGCCGGCGTCACCGACCTGCGCAAGACCTACCGCACGCTCGAGGCGATGCAGCGCGAGGGCCTGCTGCTGCTGGTGCACGGCGAGGTCACCGATTCCGAGATCGACCTGTTCGACCGCGAGAAGGCCTTCATCGACACGCGGCTGATCCCGCTGCGGCGCGACTTCCCCGAGCTGAAGATCGTCTTCGAGCACATCACGACGCGCGACGCCGCGCAGTACGTGAACGAGGCCGATGCGCGCGTCGGCGCGACCATCACCGCCCATCACCTGCTCTACAACCGCAACGCGATCTTCGTCGGCGCTGATGGTTCGTCAGGCCTGCGCCCGCACTACTACTGCCTGCCGGTGCTCAAGCGCGAGGAACACCGGCGCGCGCTGGTCGAGGCGGCCACCTCGGGCAGCACCAAGTTCTTCCTCGGCACCGACAGCGCCCCGCATGCCGCGCACCTGAAGGAGCATGCGGTCGGCTGCGCCGGCTGCTACACCGCGCTCAGCGCAATCGAGTTGTATGCCGAGGCCTTCGATGCCGCCGGCGCGCTGGACAAGCTGGAGGGCTTCGCGAGCCACCACGGCGCCGATTTCTACGGCCTGCCGCGCAACACCGGCCGCATCACGCTGAAGCGCGAGCCGTGGACCGTGCCCGAGACGCTGCCGTTCGGCGAGGCCGAGCTGAAGCCGCTGCGCGGCGGCGAGACGCTGGCGTGGAGGCTGCAGCGATGAGCACTGTGCTGGCCGGGCCGGTGATGCTCTTCATCGACGCCGACAACGTCTCGGGCGACGTGATCGAGCAGGCGGTCGCGAGGGTGCTGGCCGAGCACGGCGCGATCCATGTGCGGCGCGCGTACTGCACCGCCGAGGTGGCGGTCAGCCACGCGAAGCTGTTCAAGCGCCTGGCGATCCGGCCCATGGTCAACCTCGCGAGCGGCAAGAACTCGACCGACATCGCGCTGGCTGTCGACGCGATCGACCTGGTCGCGGCGCAGCGGCCGGCGCTCGCGATCATCGTCTCGTCGGATTCGGATTTCGCGCCGCTCGTGATCCGGCTGCGCGAGAAGGGCTGCCGCGTGCTGGGCATCGGGCAGAAGGGCAAGACCGGCGACGAGGCGATCGGCGTCTACGACGCATTTGTCGACCTCGAGCACCGGCGCGCCGGCACGACGACGCCTGCGGCCAAGGTTCCGAAGGCGGGCAAGACAGCGTCGGCCGCCGTGAAGGCCGCGAAGGCCACGCCGGCCACCGCGAAGCCGGCCAAGACGCCAGCGGCGAAACGCACGAAGGCATCGTCGGCCGCCGACGGCGGGGACGCCCCCGAGCGTGTGCTGGCCGCCATCCCGGAGCTGCGCGATGGCCGCTGGTTCGAGTTGCGCAACGCCGCCGAAGCGCTGCGCGCCGCGGGGCTGCTCGCGAAGAACGCGTCGTCGACCAAGCTGTTCGGCAAGTATCCGGCGTCGTTCGAGCTGACGCCGGTGCAGCAGCCGAACAAGGTCCGCTGGCGCGCATCGCCGGCGTGAACGCGGCGGCGATCGACCCGGCGGTCCCGTGGTTCGCGCCGTACCGGACGGACGGTGCGGCGCTGTGCACAGCGATCGCCGGTGGCGTGAGTGCCGCCGCAGCGCTCGATGCCCGCGCCGTCGCGCGCCTGGCGCCGATCCGGCTGGACGCCGGCCCGCTGCGCTTCGTCGAGGCCGCGGCGCAACCGCGTGGCGAGGCCTACGAGTCGTTCATCGCCCGGACCGCCGCGGTACCGACCCGCGACAACCGGCATGACTTGCTCAACGGCCTCGTGTGGTTGTGTTTTCCCGAGCTCAAGCGGCGCATGAACGAGCTGCAGGCCGCGGCGATTGCGGCGCAAGGGATAGGCCCGGCGCGCGGTCCGCTGCGTGATGCGCTGACCGTGTTCGACGAGAACGGCGCGCTGTTGCGAGCGCCCGCGGTGCTGGCCGAGGCGCTGCGCCGGCGCGACTGGCACACGCTGTTCATCGCGCAGCGCGAAGCGTGGCGCGAGGCCGAGCTGGCGCTGATCGGCCATGCGCTGCTGGACAAGCTGACGGCGCCTCGCAAGCCTATCGTCGCGCACGTGCTGATCGTCGAGCCGGGCGAGGATCCGGTGTCGCGGCTCAGTGCCGCACACCTGGCCGGCAAGCCGTTCTGGCCGCTGCCGGTGCTGGGCGTGCCAGGCTGGTGGCCCGCGAACGACGACCCCCGCTTTTACGACGACCCGGCGGTATTCAGGCGCGGCTGAAAAGCAAAACAGCGGCACGAAGCCGCTGTCTGTCTTGCTCTTGTCGAACCGCACCGCCGGCTGCCGCGACGGCAGCTCCTCGGTGCGGTGTCGCCTCGAATCGAATTACTTCTTCGGGGCGTCTTGGCCTTCGCCGGCCGGGGTCAGCTTGCCTTCCTTGGCCGCAGCCTTGGTCTCGGCCTTGCGCTCGGCACGGGT
>DATEFR010000590.1:0-2351 GCA_035280545.1 Burkholderiaceae bacterium
GGCGTGCCGTGCGCGTGGGCATAGCGTTCGGTATAGAGCTCGACCCGGTCGGCGCCCACCGCGCGCACCGCGGCCATCGCCTCGGGCACCGGGTCCATGAACAGGCTGACGCGCACGCCCAGCGCACGCGCTTCGGCGACCAGCGGCGCGAGCGTCTGTGCGTCCTGCGGGAAGCGCCAGCCGTGGTCCGAGGTCGCCTGCTCGACGCTGTCGGGCACGAACGTGCACTGGTGCAGCGGCAGCCCGCGGCTCTTCAGCTCGCGCACGAAGTCCATCAGGTTGTGCTGCGGGTTGCCCTCGACGTTGTACTCGGCCTGCGGCCACGCGCGCATCAGCTCGGCGATCTCGTAGACGTCGGTCGCGCGGATGTGGCGCTCATCGGGGCGCGGATGCACCGTGATGCCTTGCGCGCCGGCCTGCAGCGCGAAGGCCGCCGCGCGCACGACGCTCGGGATGCCGAGCGCACGCGTGTTGCGCAGCAGCGCGACCTTGTTGACGTTGACCGACAGCGCGGTAGCGCCGCGATGCGGGTCGAGTCCGCTGGCGATCAAGGGATTCATGGGGTTCGGACAGAGCGGGCAGGTCACAGGTTCTGCAGATCGCGCATCACCTCGCGCGTGCGCAGCACCGACGAACCCAGATGATAGTGAACGAACCCGCGCAGCGCCGAACGCAGCTCGCTCAACGCCGGCGCGCAGGCCTGGCGCAACGCCTCCAGGCTGCCGTGCTCGAGCGCGGCCTGCAGACCGACCAGCACGTCGCCGCGCAGCTCGACGCCCCCTTCATGAGCGCGGCCGCCCGCGGTCACGACGCCCACATCGGCGCGCAGCGCATAACGCTCGCCGGCGGCGACCGGCTGCAGGGTCGCCGTGACCAGGCTCAGATCGGGCAGCACGCCGATCCCGCGCAGCAGGCTCAGCTCGAACGCACGCAGCGCGGCCTGCACCTGCTGCTCGTCGGCAGCGGCCAGTGCCGGCAGGGTCTGGGCATAGATGTCGAACAGCAGCGGATGCGGGTCGTGGCGAGCGAGCAGCTTCATCAGCAGCTCGTTCAGATAAAAACCGCTGAACAGCGCGGCACCGACCAGCATGGCCGCGCCGCCGGCCCACTCGGCGCCGCGCAGGTTCTGGATCTCGCTCGCGCCTGCGTCGTCGGCGATGCGGCCTATCGTCACGTGGATGCGCTGGAACGGCAGCAGCACCGCGCGAAACTGCGAGTACGGCCGTTTCGCACCCTTGGCCGCGACCGCGACCCGGCCCTGCTCGCGCGTGAACAGGTCGAGGATCAGGCTGGACTCGCTCCAGTCGTAACGGTGCAGCACGTAAGCCGCGAGCGGCGCATGCGCAGAGCGCGCCGCGCCGCCGCGCGAACCGCGAGCCGTGCGCGCGGTCGCCACTTATTCGTAGCCGTACGAGCGCAGATGCGCCTCGTCGTCGGCCCAGCCCGACCGTACCTTGACCCAGAGCTCGAGGAACACCTTGCCCTGCACCAGGGATTCCAGTTCCTGTCGTGCATCCGAGCCTATGCGCTTGAGCCGCTCGCCGCCGTTGCCTATCACCATGCCCTTGTGCGCGTCGCGCTCGACGACGATGGTGGCGCTGATCCGGCGCAGGTCGCCCTCTTCCTCGAATTTGTCGATCAGCACGGTCGAGGTGTACGGCAGCTCGTCGCCGGTCAGCCGGAACAGCTTCTCGCGGATGATTTCGCTGGCGAGGAAACGCTCGCTGCGGTCGGTCAGCGCATCCTCGTCGTAGAACCACGGCTGTTCGGGCAGATACGGCTCGACGATGCGGAACAGGCGTTGCACGTCGGCTTCGCGCTTGGCCGTCAGCGGCACGAACTCGGCGAACGCATGGCGCTCCTGCATCGCCTTCAGCCACGGGGCCAGCTCGGCGCGGCGCTGCACCATATCGAGCTTGTTCGCGATCAGGAACACCGGCTTGTCCTTCATCGCCTCGTTCTGGACCAGCGCGAGCACCTTCGCGTCGTCCAGCCCGAAGCGCCCGGCTTCGACGACGAACAGCACGACGTCGACGTCCGTCAGCACGCCCTGAACCGTGCGGTTCAGGGTGCGGTTCAACGCGGCGCTGTGGCGCGTCTGGAAACCGGGCGTGTCGACAAACACGAACTGGGAGTGGTCGACGGTGCGGATGCCGGTGATGCGATGCCGCGTCGTCTGCGCCTTCGCCGAGGTGATGCTGACCTTCTGGCCGACCAGCGCGGTGAGCAGCGTCGACTTGCCGACGTTGGGCCGGCCGACGATGGCCACGAGGCCGCAGCGCTGCGGCGCTTCGGCCTCAGCGTCGGATTCCGGATGCGCCGCGGCGGCAGGGTCGGACATCGTCAAGACT
>DATEFR010000591.1:0-3566 GCA_035280545.1 Burkholderiaceae bacterium
ACCGGGCTGTTCGACACCGGCTTCGCGCATGCCGCGTGGGATGCGCGCTACCTGGCCGGCCTCGCGATGTGCCTGGGCGGTTCGCTGAGCTATGCCGTCGTGACCTTGATCGCGAAGTGCGCACGCGGGGTCAGCTCGTACGCGCTGGCGTGCTGGCAGTGCGGAGTCGGCGCCGTCGCGCTCGCCTGGTGGCCGTGGGTGCACGGCTGGCCCCAGGCCGCGAGCAGTTGGGCGTGGCTGGCCGGCCTCGGCGTGATCCACACGGGTCTGGCGTATGTCGTGCTGTACGCCGGCATGGCGCGGCTGCCGGCGGCGCGCATCGCGGTGCTGCAGTTCGTGTACCCCGCCGCGGCCGTGCTGGTCGACTGGTTCGTGTACGGCCGCGCGCTGAGCCCGCTCCAGATGGGCGGCGTGGCCTTGATGGGGCTCGCGCTGGGCGCGGTGCGCCGGCCGGCGACCGGCTGACCGCGGGCCCAGGTTGGACAGGGGGCCACCGGCGAGCGCAGGCGTTCTGAGACATCGTGTTTCAGCCGGTATCCCGGTTCGCGGTAACGTGCCCCTTTTGCAACCTGTTGCCGCCAACTGTGTTCGGACGTTCCAAACCTGTCGTACTGTTTGCCCACGGGCGTGATCGCCGTCGCGTGCCGCGCTGGCTCGTGTTGTTGTTGATTGGCGTCGGACTCGGTGTCGGCGGTGTCTATTTCGTCCAGGAGCGCGTGCTCCCGCCGCGCCTGTCGGCCACCGAGTCGACCCGCCTGCAGCAGACCCTGGAGAGTACCGAGCGTGAGCGGGCACGCCTCGAGACCGAGCTTGCCAAGACGACAAAACGGCTGGACGCCGCGCTGGTCGACGGCAAACGCCAGGCCGACGACAGCGCTGCCGCCAAGCAGACCAGCGAGCGGCTGCGAGCGGACCTCGCCTCGCTGGTCGAATCGTTGCCGCCCGATCCGCGCGGCGGCGTGATCCAGGTCCGCGCGGCGCGCTTCTCGGCCGCGGGCGGCAACCTGGTCTACGACATCGTGCTGTCGCGCGAGCGTGGCGGGGCGAAACCGCTGGCCGGCGTGATGCAGCTGGTCGTGGCCGGCGCCGGTGCGCGCGGCGTCGAGACCAGCATCAAGCTCAAGCCGGTCGCGTTCACCGTCGGCAGCTTCGAGAGCGTACGCGGCAGCGTGCCGCTGCCCGACGGGCTGGTGGCGCGCCAGGCGGCGATCAACCTGCTCGACCGCCCCGAAGGCAAGTTGCTGGGCATGCGGGTGATGCAGGTGAAGTAGAACGCCGGCCCTGCCATCCGGCATACACGTTCGAGTTCACGGTCATGGGCCAGTGCGGCCATCTTCTGTCCACGATGAAATCACCCGGGTTGTTGTGCGCGCTGACGATGCTGCTGGCCACCGCCGCCGTGCCGGCCGACGCCGCGCCGGTCACCTACAAGATCGATCCCGATCACACCTATCCAAGCTTCGAAGCCGACCACATGGGCGGCGTGTCGGTCTGGCGCGGCAAGCTGACGAAGAGCTCGGGCACGGTCATGCTGGACAAGGCGGCCGGCAGCGGCAGCGTCGACGTGACGGTCGACCTCGGCAGCATCGACTTCGGCCAGCGGCAGCTGAACCACTGGGCCGTCGGGCCGCAGTTCTTCGACGTGGCGCAGAACGCCAGCGCTGCCTATCGCGGCCGCTTCGAGAACTTCGTCGACGGCTCGCCGACGCAGGTGGTCGGCGAGCTGGCGCTGCATGGCGTGACGCGACCGCTGACCTTGAAGATCAATTCGTTCAAGTGCGTGCCGCACCCGCTGCTCAAGCGCGAGTTGTGCGGCGCCGATGCGCACGGCACGTTCAAGCGCGACGAGTTCGGCCTGGGCTACGGCAAGGAATACGGCTTCGGGATGGACGTGCAGCTGCGCATCCAGGTCGAAGCGCTCGCGACGAAGTGAGATGCCGCGACCACCGCCACGCCATCCGGACGGCGCCTACACGTCCACGGCGCGCTGGCTGCACTGGCTCGTCGCGGCGCTGATCCTCGCGAACCTGGCACTCGGGTTGACGATGGTCGGGATGCCGGGCATCTCGCCGACCAAGCTGCGCTACTTCAACTGGCACAAGTGGGTCGGCGTGACGGTGTTCGCGCTGGCCCTGCTGCGCCTTGCGTGGCGCTGGCGGCACCCGGCGCCGGCGCTGCCGGACGCGATGCCGGCGTGGGAGCGGCGTGCCGCGATGCTGTCGCATGCGGCGCTGTACCTGCTGATGTTCGTGGTGCCGCTGAGCGGCTATTTCTACAGCCTGGCCGCCGGCTTCCCGGTCGTGTACCTGGGCGTGCTGCCGCTGCCGGTGCTGATCGAACCCGATCCGCAGCTCAAGCAGGTGCTGGTCGCGCTGCATCATCTGCTCGCCTGGACACTGCTGGCGCTGCTGCTGGTGCACGTCGCGGCGGCGCTGAAACATGGTCTGGTCGATCACGACGGCGTGCTCCAACGCATGCTGCCGCGCTGGCGGCGCGGATGAAGAGCGTGCAGGGAGACTCGACGAGATGACGATGCCGAGCTGGCGTGGGTGGTTCGTGGCCGTGCTGGGCCTGTTCGCGGTCGCGGCCGCCTCGGCTCAAGCGATCGATGCGGCGCGCAGCAGCGTCAGCGCGACGTTCAGGCAGATGGGCGTGCCGGTCGAAGGCAAGTTCGGCAAGTTCACCGGACAGGTGCGCTACGACCCGGCGGCGCCCGGTTCGGCGCAGGCCGGCGTCGAGGTCGACGTGGCGAGCTTCGACCTCGGCGATGCGCAGTACAACCAGGAGGTGCGGGGCCAGGACTGGTTCGACACCGCGCGCTTCCCGCGCGCAACGTTCGTCAGCTCGGGCGTCAAGCCGGTCGCGGGCGGACGTCTGCAGGTGGCCGGCAAGCTGACGATCAAGGGCCGCACGGTCGACGTCAACGTGCCGCTGAGCGTGCGCGCCGACAGCGGCGCGACCTTGTTCGAAGGCAGCGTGCCCATACGCCGGCTGGCGTTCGGCATAGGCGAGGGCGAGTGGAAGGACACCGCGCTGCTTGCCGACGAGGTGATCGTCAAGTTCAAGCTGGTTGTCGTCGCCGGCAAGTAACGGCCCGCCCTTCGTCGGCCACGCTCAACGCCGCAACAGTTCGCGCACCGCCGCTTCGATCTGCTGGTCCTGCCCGGCGGCGATCTTCGCCGGATCGTTCGGCACGACGATGTCGGGCTCGATCAGCGCCTTCTCCATGTACTGACCCTGTGCGTCGCGGAAACCGACCTGCGGGATGCCGAAGACCAGGGTCGGGTCCTGCAGCTTCTCCCACCAGACCGCGGTGCCGGTGCCCGCGACCGGCATGCCGACGAGCTTGCCGATGCCGAGGTGGCGGTAGGTCCACGGGAACAGGTGCGCATCCGAATAGTTGCTCTCGCTGATCAGCACGATCGAGGGCTTGGTCCACTTGCCGGTGGGCTCCCAGCCGAACGACTGGCCGCGCGGCACGAACTCCAGGTAGCGATGGCCGGCGAGCAGCGTCGCGAGTTCGTCGTGCAGGTTGCCGCCGCCGTTGAAGCGGGTGTCGACGATCA
>DATEFR010000592.1:0-6223 GCA_035280545.1 Burkholderiaceae bacterium
CCGCATCGTCAGCCTGACCGTCACCGAAAAAGGCTACCTGGCCACCGAGCACGGCAGCACGCTGGACACGCTGTCGCGCGGCCTCGCGCTGCGCCGCCAGCACGGGCACGGCGGCGTCACGCTGCTGTCGCTGGACAACCTGCCGAGCAACGGCCACGTGCTGCGCGAGCGGCTGCTCGCGCATGCACGCTCGCACGACGCAGCGCTCGCCGACTGGATCGAGTCGCACTGCAGCTTCCCCTGCTCGATGGTCGACCGCATCGTGCCGCGCACCACCGACGCCGACCGCGAGCGTGTCTCGGCGCACCTGGGCCTGGCCGACGCCTGGCCGGTGGTCGGCGAGCCGTTCTTCGACTGGGTCATCGAAGATGACTTCGCGGCCGGCCGCCCCGAGTGGCAGCACGGCGGTGCGCGTTTCGTCGCCGACGCGAAGCCATTCGAGACACTGAAACTGCGCATGGTCAACGGCAGCCACTCGGCGCTCGCGTACCTGGGTGCGATGGCCGGCTGGCGCACGGTCGACGTCGCGATCGCGCAGCCGGCGCTGCGTGCCTACCTCGATGCGCTGCTGCGCGACGAGATCGCGCCCACGCTGCCGGCGCTGCCCGGGCTGGACATCGCGGCCTACCGCGCGCGGCTGCTGCAACGTTATGCGAACCCGGCGCTGCAGCACCGCACCGCGCAGATCGCGATGGACGGATCGCAGAAGCTGCCGCAACGCCTGCTGAACACGGTACGCGAGCGGCTCGCCGCGAACCTGCCGATCACCCGGCTCGCGCTCGCGGTGGCCGCGTGGATCCACTACCTGGGCGGACGCGACGAAACCGGCCAGCACCACGAGATCGCCGATCCGCTCGCGGCGCAGCTGGCTGCCGCGCTGCGCGAGGCGCAGCGCGCATCCGATCCCGCCGCGGCGTTCATCGCGGCACCTGCCCTGACACCGGTGTTCGGCACCGATCTCGCCCACGACCCGCGTCTTGCAAGCGCGGTTTCGCAAGCCCTGAGCTCGCTGCGCACGCACGGCGTGCAAGCGACGCTGGCCTCGCAGGCCTGAGCTTCGTCGCACTTCTTCTTTTCTCGTCCATCCGTTCCGACTGCCATGGTCCAACCCGTCGCCGCCGACAGCATCCCCTGCCCCGCCGAACGCCTGATCGAATGGGGCACGCACTGCCTGCGCGCCGTCGGCGTCGGCGACGCGGAGGCCCGGCTGGTGGCCGAGAGCCTGGTGCAGACCAACCTCTGGGGCATAGACTCGCACGGCATCGCGCGGCTCACGCACTACCTGAACCGCATCGTTCACGGCTCGATCAAGGCCGTGCCGAACATCGTCGTCACGCCCACCGGGCCGTGCACGGCGAAGGTCGCCGGTGACCAGGGCCTGGGCATCGTCGTCGCCCATCGGGCGATGGAGGTCGCGATGGTCAAGGCGCGCGCCAACGGCATCGGCGCGGTCGGCGTCGCCGACTCGTCGCACTGCGGCGCGATCGGGCTGTACGCGCGCAGCGCGGCGCGCACCGGGCTGATCGGCATCGCGTTCACGCACTCCGACAAGATCGCCGCGCCGCATGGCGGGCACCAGCCTTTCCTCGGCACGAATCCGATCGCGATGGCGTTCCCGCGCGAGGGTTCGGAACCGGTGTGCCTGGACATGGCGACGACGCCGATCCCGTGGAACCGCGTGATGAACGCGCGCCGCGAGGGACATGCGCTGCCGCCGGACGTGGCGGTCGATGCGAACGGCGCGCCGACCACCGAGGCCCATGCCGCCGCGGCACTGCGCCCGCTCGGCGGGCTCGAGTACGGGCACAAGGGCTACGGCCTCGCGCTGGTCGTCGAGCTGCTGTGCGGCCCGCTGAACGGCAACCTGTGGGGCCCGCAGATCGGCCCGATGTACGCCGAGCTGACCCGCCCGCGCCGCATCGGCGCGTTCTTCATCGCGATCGACCCGGCGCGCTTCGCCGGCGGCGCGAGCTTCGCCGCATCGGTCGAGCAGATCGCCCGCGCGCTGGCGGCGCAGCCGGGCCAGGTGATGATGCCCGGCGACCCCGAGCTCGCCGAGGAGCGCCGCCGCCGTGCCGACGGCGTGCCGATCGAGCCGGGGCTGCGCGACGAGATGCGCGCGTGGAGCGAGCGCTTGAAGGTCACGGCGCCGCTGTGACGCCGGGGCGTCGCATCAATCCTGCGATTGCAGGATTTCGAGGCTGGCAACAGGCTGAAGGGCGCAAAATCCTGCATCCGCAGGAACTTTGTTGCCCGCGTGACGGAATCCAGGCAGAATTCCTGCAAACGCAGGAATTCTTCATGCAGATCGCGATTCACTCCGTGGGTGACCTCGGGCTGGCCGTCCGCGCGGTGCGCCGCAGCAGCGATGTGCGGCTCGACGACTTTGCCGCGACCGCCGGCGTCAGCAAGCAGTTCGCCTCGGATGTCGAACGCGGCAAACCCGGCGTGCGGCTGGACCTCGTGCTCAAACTACTGGACGAATTGGGCATCCCGCTCACGCTCGACATCCCGCGTTCGGCCGAGCCGGAACTCGCCGCGTTGCGGCTGAAAGGCGTGCGGCCGGCACGTGCGCGCACCCCTGCGCGCGGCGCGCCCGCCCCCAAGCGCTGAACGGTGCGACTTGCCGTGCGCGCGCTGGCCGTCACGCTCAACGACAGACCGGTCGGCACGCTGCGCGAACGCGACGATCTGTGGAGTTTCGAATACGACCCGGCGTGGCTCGCCGCGCCGGAGGGCTTCGATCTCTCGCCCGCGCTGACGCGCGCGCAGCGGGCCCACCACGACGGCGGCAGCCATCGGCCCGTGCAGTGGTACTTCGACAACCTGTTGCCGGAGGAACAGCTGCGCGAGGTCGTCAGCAAAGAGGCCGGCCTCAACGGCGACGATGCATTCGCATTGCTGGAGTACCTCGGCGCCGAGTCGGCCGGCTCGCTGGTGCTGCGGGCGCCCGGACAACCGGCCGAAATCCCTCGCGGCTTGCAGCCCCTGCCGGACGCCGAGCTGAGCCGGCGCATCCGCGAACTGCCGCGCGTCGCGCTGAGCCACGGCGCGCCGAAGCGCATGTCGTCGGCAGGCGCCCAGCACAAGCTGCTCGTCGTCTTCCG
This sequence comes from Burkholderiaceae bacterium, assembly GCA_035280545.1. Taxonomy (GTDB): domain Bacteria; phylum Pseudomonadota; class Gammaproteobacteria; order Burkholderiales; family Burkholderiaceae_C; genus DATCSE01. Next base: position 3,108 of record DATEFR010000592.1, read on the forward strand.
CGACGACAGGCTGTACGAGCCGGTCGGCGACGAGCCGTCGACCCACCTGCTCAAGCCTAACCATGTCGATGACGACTTCCCGGCCAGCGTGATCAACGAGTACATCGTGATGCGCCTGGCGGCCAGGCTCGGGCTCGTCGTGCCGCCGGTATGGCGCCGCTACACGCCCGAGCCGGTCTACATTGTCGAGCGCTTCGATCGCAGCGTCGCCGCCCATGGCGGCATCCAGCGCCGCCACATCATCGACGCCTGCCAGTTGCTCAACAAGTCGCGCCAGTTCAAGTACCGCAGTGCGACGCTGCAGACGCTGGCCGAGCTGATCGCGCATTGCCGCAACCGCGTGAACGCCCGGCTCCGTCTGTATCTCTGGCTCGTCTTCAACGTCCTGATCGCGAATCACGACAACCATCTGAAGAACTTGTCGTTCACGGTCGACGCGGAGGGCATCGCGTTGGCACCGGCGTACGACCTGCTCAGCACCGGCACGTACCACACCCGCGCGTTCGCGCAGCGGCGTGCCGACTGGCCGGATGTCGAGATGTCGATCGCCTTGCCCCACGCGACGACCTTCGGCGCCGTGACGCGCGAGAGCCTGCTGCAGGCCGCCGAAGCGCTCGGGCTGCCGCAGCGCGTCGGCGCGCGCGAGCTCGACCGGCTCGCAGCCGCGTTGCCGGGCGCGATCGATTCGCTGGTGCAGGGCATCGCCGCCGAGAACGAACACGCGCCGCGCGACGTGCGCCCGTTCCTGGCCGGCGAGATGCGCCTGCTGCGCACGCTCCAGCGCCTCGTGGTGCCGGAGATGCTGGCGCGCGCCGCGCTCAGGCGCTGATCAGCGCGCGAGCAGGTGCGGCAACCAGAGCGACAAGGTCGGCCAGTAAGTCACGACGACCAGGAACCCGATCATCGTCAGCAGCCACGGCGCGACCGCGACCGTCAGCTCGGTGATGCCCATCTTCGTGATGCCCGACGCGACATACAGGTTCAGCCCGACCGGCGGGTGGCACAGGCCCACTTCCATGTTCACCGCCATCAAGATGCCGAAGTGCACCGGGTCGACGCCCAGCTTGACCGCCACCGGGAACAGGATGGGCGCCATGATCAGCACGATCGCCGCCGGGTCCATGAAGTTGCCGGCCGCGAGCAGGATCACGTTGACCAGCAGCAGGAACACGACGAGGCCGAAGCCCTGGTTCGTCATCCACGCGGCCATCGCCTGCGGGATCTGCTCGGAGGTCATCAGGAAGCTGAACAGCACCGCGTTGGTCACGATGTACAGCAGCATCGAGCTCATCGCCGCCGCGCTCTTCAGCGACTTCGGCACGTCCTTGAGCTTCAGGTCCTTGTAGACGAACACCGAGATGAAGAACGCGTAGACCGCGGCCATCGCCGCCGCCTCGGTCGGCGTGAAGATGCCGCTGTAGATGCCGCCGATCACGACGACGATCAGCAGCAGGCCCCAGACGCTCTCGCGGAACGCGCGCCAGCGCTCGCCCCAGCTTGCGCGCGGCATGCGCGGGTAGTCGAACTTCTTCGCGCGGTACCAGGTGGTGACGCCGAGCAGGAACGACAGCACCAGGCCCGGCACGATGCCGGCGAGGAACAGCTGCCCGACCGACGCCGAGCCGACCGACTCGCCCTTCGGCCCGGTCACGTTCATGCCGGCCGTCGCGATCGAGTACATCACGAGGTTGATCGACGGCGGGAACAGGATGCCCAAAGCGCCCGAGGTCGCGATCACGCCGGCGCCGAAGCGCTTCGGGTAGCCCTGCTTGACCATCGCCGGCAGCATGATGGAACCGACCGCGACGACGGTGGCCACCGACGAGCCCGAGATCGCCGCGAACAGCGCGCACGCCATCACGCCGGCCAGCCCCATGCCGCCGTACCAGTGGCCGATCATCGACGTGCAGAAGTTGATCATCCGCCGCGCGACGCCGCCGTGCGTCAGGAAGTTGCCGGCCAGGATGAAGAACGGGATCGCCATGATCTCGAACTTGTCGATGCCGGTGAACAGCTTCAGCGCGACCGACTCGATCGGCACCTGCGTCATCGTGAACAGGAAGGTCAGCACCGTCAGGCCGAGCGAGATGCTGATCGGCATGCCGGTCAGCATCAGGACCAGCAGCAGCACGAAGATGATGAGCGTGTTCATCGGCGTGCCTCCCCTTGCGCGGCGGCCGCCGTCGGGCCGTGCGCGATGATTTCCGTTTCGTCCAGCTCGTCGACGCCCTCGACATGGCCGTGGTCATGGTGCGGCAGTTCGCCGCTGCGCAGGAAGCGCCAGAACACCTGCAGGAAGCGGAAGCACATCAGGTACGAGCCGAGCGGCACGCAGGCATAGACGATCCAGGTGTGCACCTCGAGGTCGGGCGTGGTCGGGCCTTCGGGCAGGTCGCCGACATCGTGGCCGAGCAGCGTGTGCATCAGCGCGTAGTGGAAGCCGTTGTCCCAGACGAAGCTCGCGCCCAGGGTGCCGACGATGCCGGTGAAGAGCGCGCCGGCCAGCAGCCCGAACATCACGAGGTACTTGGCCTTGTCCTTCGGCAGCGCGCGCACCAGCACGTCGACGCCGACGTGGGTGCCGTGCCGCACGCCGTAGGCGGCGCCGAACTTGGCCATCCACACGAACATGTAGATGCACAGCTCCTGCGCCCAGCTGACGTCGAGCCGGATCGTGTAGTCCTGGATCCACGGGATCGTGGAGGCGAAGCGGTGCAGCACCGCCAGGAAGATCACCAGCGTGGCGGCACCGATCAGGAACGTGATCAGCCACTCCTCGAGGTGATCGAGGATTCGATTGAACAAGGTAGGTCTCCTTGTTGTCGTTGTTGTGGCGGTGAAGGCGCTCGCGGCCCTCACCCCCGCCCTCTCCCAGGGGGAGAGGGAGCCTGAGTTACTTCGGTGCGACGAAGCCGGCCGCCTTGTAGACGGCGGCAACCGTCTCCTTGCCGACGCGCGACTCCATCTCCTTGTGCACCGGCATCAGCGCGTAGTGGAAGCCGTTGTCCCAGACGAAGCTCGCGCCCAGGGTGCCGACGATGCCGGTGAAGAGCGCGCCGGCCAGCAGCCCGAACATCACGAGGTACTTGGCCTTGTCCTTCGGCAGCGCGCGCACC
>DATEFR010000593.1:0-2385 GCA_035280545.1 Burkholderiaceae bacterium
CACGCTGATCAAACGCGGCGACGCACGCATCCTGAAGGCATGGGGATTGGGCCGCAAGCTGCGCGGCGCCGCGACGTTGACGCTCGCGCCCAAGCGCGTCGCGCTGGGCGACAGCCTCGAGCTCGCGGTCACGCTGCAGTCGAGCGCGCGTGCGGTGCAGAAGCTGGTCGTCGACTACGCGGTGCACCATGTCAAGGCCAATGGCGCGACTTCGCCGAAGGTGTTCAAGGGCTGGGTGCTGGAGCTCGCGCCCGGCGAACAGCGGGCGCTGCGCAAGCGGCATTCGCTGCGCGTGATCACGACGCGGCGCTATCACGCGGGGCGGCACGCGATCGATCTGCTGGTCAACGGCGAGGTCGTCGCGAGTGCGGGGTTCGACTTGCGGACGGCTTAGCGCACCCGTTCGGGCTGAGGTATCGAAGCCCTGTGCCCCTCGCGCCCTTCGATACCTCAGCCCGAACGGCGGTGGTGATCGGGTACGCGCCCGGCCCAATCCTCGGCATCGAACCCCACCGTGACCTGCCCGTCGCCCCACTCGACCACCGGGCGCTTGATCACGCTGGGCTGATCCAGCATCACGCGCTTCGCGCTGGTCGCGTCGACGGCCGAGGCGCGCAACGCGTCGTCGAGCTTGCGCCAGGTCGTGCCCTGGCGATTCAACAGGCGCTCCCAGCCGGCGGCCTTCAGCCACGCGTCGAGGCGCTCGACCGGCACGCCGGCCTTCTTGAAATCGTGGAACACGACATCGGCCTCGCGCTCGGCCAGCCAGGCGCGCGCCTTCTTGACCGTGTCGCAGTTGGGGATGCCATAGAGGGTGATGCTGCCGTCGTTGTTGCTCATCGAATCGATTCAACCTTCACGAGATTTCGGGCCATCGCAGGCCGGGTCGGTGCCGAGGCTGGCTTCGGTGACGCGGCCCTGCCCCGTCTCGCCGATCGAGACCTGGAACCACACGCAATCGCCACCGACGTAGCGGTAGTTCCAGACCTGGATTTTCTGCCACGACGCGTTGAACACCTGCGCCGGCCGGCCGAGCCGCATGCGCACGTCCTGCGCGGGCATGCCCGGCGCGATCGTCGCGAAGTTCGCCTCGGTCAGCACCTGCCGGTTCGCGACCAGCTTGCCGGCCGCATCGAAATCCAGCATCCAGGTCTGCCGGCCGAACGAGCCCTGCGCGAACTCGAGCCGCGTGCCGCCGCCGGCCAGCGGGTATTCGCCGGTCGGCCCGAAGGCACTGTGGCGCGCGCTTGCGATGTCGGTGCCCAGCGGTGTCATGCCGGGGGCGAGGCCGGCGCAGCCAGTGGCGCCGAGCGCGAGCAGGATCGCAAGCGCCGGAATGGTCGTGGTGCGCAGAAGGCGTCTAGCGGGTCGTTGGGCGGTCATGGCCGTCTCCTCGAGTCTCGTGCGTCGCATGGCTCCGACCCGCCGCCGCGCCGAAAGTTGCCGCTCTCTAGAATGCCGCGGATGCAGATGTTGCCCGCGTTCGTGCAACCAGTGGCGCAAGGCCTGTACGCCATCGACACCGGATTCCATCGGCCGAATTTTGACGCCGCGTACCTGATCGTCGACGAGGGCCGCGCCGCGTTCGTCGATACCGGCACCAATCACTCGGTGCCGCGCCTGCTGGCCGCGTTGCAGGCGCTCGGATTGACGCGCGACGCGGTCGACTACGTGATCCCGACGCATGTGCACCTGGACCACGCCGGCGGCGCCGGTCTGCTGATGAGCGAACTGCCGCGCGCGACGCTGGTCGTGCATCCGCAGGGCGCGCCGCACCTGATCGACCCGCACTTCCTGATCCGCAGCGCGACCGGCGTCTACGGCCCCGAGGAGATCGCGCGCTCGTACGGCACCGTGATCGGCGTGCCCGCAACACGCGTGCAGCGCAGCAGCGACGGCATGGCGCTGACGCTGGGCCGCCGGCGCCTGACCTTTCTCGACACGCCGGGCCACGCGCGCCATCACCATTGCATCTGGGACGAGCGCACCCGGGGCTTCTTCACCGGCGACACCTTCGGGCTGTCATACCGCGAGTTCGACACCGCGGCCGCCGGCCCCTGGCTGATGCCGACGACGACGCCGGTCCAGTTCGACCCGGAGGCCTTGCGCGTGTCGGTGGCCCGGCTGCTCGACTACGCGCCCGACGCGATGTACCTGACCCACTACGGCCGCGTCGGCCACGTACGCCGACTCGGCACGCTGTTCTTCGAGCAGCTCGACGCGATGGTCGAGCTGGCCCTGTCGCGCGGCAGCGCGCCGCCAGCCGACGCGGCGCGCCACCGCTCGCTGGTGGACGGCCTGGCTGCGATCCATCTGCGCAGCCTGCGCTTGCACGGCTGCACGCTGCCCGACGAGCGCATCCGCGAGCTGCTCGCGCTCGACCTC
>DATEFR010000594.1:0-2691 GCA_035280545.1 Burkholderiaceae bacterium
AGCGTGATGCCCAGGTAGTTGCCGATCTCGGCCCGCGTCATGCGCAGCGTGACCTGGTCGGTGCGCAGCCCGCGCCGTGCCAGCGAGACGGCCCAGTAGCGCAGAAAATCGGCGACCCGCGCATCGGCCGGCAGTGTGCACACCGACATCAGCGAATCGCGGTCGCAGCCGATCTCGCGGCTCATCGCTTCGTGCAGCACCGTCAGAAGCGCCGGCTGCCGGGCGCAGGCGGCGAGCAGCGCGTCGTAGCGGATCACCCAGACCTCGCCGGTGTCCATCGCGATCGCGTCGCACGAGTACTGCCCCGGGGCGATGCCGTCCAGGCCCAGCCAGTCGCCGCGGAACTTGAGGCCGACGACCTGCTCGCGCCCGTCGGGCGACAAGGTCACGAGCTTGAAGAAGCCGGAGTTCAGGACGTACAGATTGCCGAACGCATCGCCGGCGTGGTAGACCACGTCGCCCGCGCGCACCACGCGGCGCGTGGGTGCGAGCGTGTCGCCGACCAGCTTCAGCGCCTCGGCGATGCGTTGGCTGGCCCGCTGGTTGTCGATCGCGGCGGTGTTCAGCATGTCGGGCTCCTGGGCTGGCTCGTGCGTTTCGATGCCGTTGATCCTAGGAAGCGCGCGGCAACGCCGTGACAACGCCGCGCCTCGTTCGGTAACGCTGCGTCAATGCTTCGTATCCGGCGTGTGTCAAGCGGCCCGCAGGGCGCGGCCGGCGCCTGGCTTGACCTGCATCAAGCGCGGCGCGCGGCGCGTGGCTAGCCTTGTCTTCATGGACGCTCGCCGAAACCCTTCCAGTGCCGTCGCGCTCGCACCGATGTCGTCCAGCGACATCACGATCGTCATCGACCAGGCGCACGCGCTGCAGCGCGCCGCCGAAGCCGGCACGACGCGGCCCATGCTGCGCGGCGTGAAGTTCGGGCTGCTGTGCGAGCGCGACGATTCCGACGACGCCATGCTGTTCCGCCGCGCGGCCGCCGAGCTGGGCGCGCACGTGGCCCATGTGCACGCGAACCTGTCCGAGCTGAGCACGCCGGGCGAGGTTCAGCACACCGCCCGCATGCTGGGGCGGCTCTACGACGCGGTCGAATGCCAGGGCGTGTCGCCACGGCTGATCCGGCAGATCGCGGCCGACGCCGACGTGCCGGTGTTCGACGGGATCGCCTCGTCGCTGCACCCCAGCGCGGGACTGGCCGCGCAGCTGGGCAACGCGACGACGCCGCGCGACAACCGGCGCTTCGTGCTGCAGGCCGTGCTGCTGCTCAGCATCGCCTGATGAACCGGGCCACACGATGAGCGTACGCCCTCTCGACCGCAAGCCTTACGGAGAACACGATGAAACCCACGACCGAATCCACGGATGAACCGAAGAGCGCGACCCGCACCACGAGCAGCGGCATCAGCGACGCCGAGATCGCCTACAACGCAGACCACATGATCCGCTGGACCACGGTGGACCCCGAGGCGCTGCGCGTCAAGGTCGATCACGGCTGGGTCACGCTGCGCGGCGAGGCCAGCTGCGATGCCGAGCGCTGCGGCCTCGAAGAGGCCATACGTCCGCTGCCGGGCGTCGCCGGCGTCACGAACGAGGTCGGGCTGGCGCCCGATCACGCGCCGGAGCACCACGACGACATCAGCGTCCTGGAAGCAGCGATCCGCGCCTTCGCGGGCAGGACATGATGCACGTCAATGGACCGGTGCAGCCGCCATCGCGATCGCGCTGGCCGGCGTGCGGCAAGTCCCGTGTTCCAGGCATGCCGCGACCTGTGTCCAATCGCGGCCGAGCACGACGCGCACGTCGCTGCGCAGCCCGGGTGTCGGCTGCGTCTCGGTCTGGGCGTCGGCCGGCAGCAGGCGGGCCACCTGCCGCGCCGCTTGTTCCTGGCCGCTGCGGTACTGGACGATCGTGTAGCGCTGCGTGTACGGTTGGCGGTTGGTCAGCCGCTCGGCCGGCACGCCGCAGCTCGCGAGCCAGCGGCCGACGCGCGCGGCCATGCCGGCGATGCCGTTGCCGTTGCTGACTTCGAGACGTGCCGCCGGCGGCGTCTGCGTGGGGCGATCGGTCGGGGCCGGCACGGCGAGCGCGGCGGGTACATCGGGCGCAAGCGTCGCAACGGGTATGGGCGTCGGGCGGCTCACCTCGCTTGGCGCCGCCTCTGCCGCGGCGACGGTCGCGGCGTCCGTGTCTGCCGGGCCCTTCGACCGCGCCAGCGCATCGCTCAGATTCGCGCGCGCGATCGCGTTGCCGCCGTCCTGCTCGACGACCGACTTGAGCACGACGACCGCCTCGTCCGTCTTGCCGGCCAGCAGCAGCACATACCCCAGGTTGTTGCGAATACGCGGCCGGTCCGGCGCGAGCGCAACCGCCTGGCGCAACACGACCTCGGCCTCGGCGAGGCGACCGGCCTGCGCGAGCGCCACGCCGAGCGCGTCATACGCCGGGAGGTTCGTGGCATCGGCGGCGATGGCCTTGCGATACGCGGCGATCGCCTGATCCCACGCCATCGAACCGTCGTGGTACTGGCCCAGCGCGTAGTACGCCTGGCTGGACTGCGTCGAGTGGTTCACGTTGAAGACCGGCTCGACCTTCCACGGCCGGCTGCCCGGACGGTCCGGCGTCGCGCAACCGGTCGTCGCCGCGACGACGGCGGCGGCCACGGCAGCGCCGCACGCGAGCGCCGCCTTGCGC
>DATEFR010000595.1:0-6770 GCA_035280545.1 Burkholderiaceae bacterium
ACCCCGGGTTCGGCAATTCGGGCTGAATCGACAGATAGAAGCGCGGCGTGCCGGCACCGGTGTACGCGGTGAAGAACTCGATGTCCGGGTCCTTCGCGAGGCGCGCCTCGAGCAGCTTCACCTGCTTTTGCGTGGCGGCGAACGACGCGCCCTCGCGCAGTCGCAAGTCCACCAGCAGTTCCGGCCGCGATGCAGTCGGGAAGAACTGCTGCTGAACCAGCAGCATGCCAGCGCCGGCAATGCCGAAGACCAGTACCGTGATACCGAGCACGGCGGCACGGTGCTGCACCGCACGGTCGACGACGCGACGCAGCCAACGGTAGACGGGACGGTCGTAGACGTCGTGGTGCGTACTTGCAGCCAGGTTCTTCGGCAACAGCACAACGCCCAGGTACGGCGTGAAGACCACGGCGACGACCCACGACAGAATGAGCGCCACGCCCACGACCCAGAAGATGCCCCCCGCGTACTGGCCGGCGATCGACTTCGCGAAGCCCACCGGCATGAACCCGGCGGCCGTGACCAGCGTGCCGGTCAGCATCGGAAACGCGGTGGAGGTGTAGGCGTAGGTGGCGGCGCGCAGCCGGTCCCAGCCTTCCTCCAACTTCACGACCATCATCTCGACCGCGATGATCGCGTCGTCCACCAGCAGACCCAATGCGATGATCAGCGCGCCCAGTGAGATGCGGTCCAGCGGCCAGCCCGCGGCATGCATGACGGCCGCCACCAGCCCGAGCACCAGCGGCACCGACGCGGCGACCACGATGCCGGTGCGCCAGCCCAGGAACAGGAAGGACACGGCCAGCACGATGGCCAGCGCCTCCAGGAACGAGCGCTCGAACTCCCAGACCGACTCCGCCACCACGCGCGGCTGGTCGGCGTACTGCTGGATCTCCACGCCGGCCGGCAGCTCCTGCCGCACTTGCGCCATCCGCTGTTCCAGCGCTCGACCGAAGTCCAGCACGTTGCCGTTGGACTGCATGGTCACGCCGATGGCCAGCACCGGCACGCCGTTGTGGCGGATGGTGAAGCTGGGCGGGTCCTCGTAGCCGGTGCGCACGGTGGCGATGTCGCCCAGCCGCAGCAGCTGGCCGCCCACCTCCAGCGTCACGTTGGCGACGTCCGCGGCGCCGTGCAGCCCGCCGTCCACGCGCACCTGCACCCGGTCGTGCGTGGCATCGGTCGAGCCGGCCGGGGCCACCAGGTTGCGGCGCGCCAGCGCGTCGAACACCGCGGTCGGCGCGATGCCCAGCGCGGCCAGCCGCCGGGTGGAGACTTCCACGTAGACACGCTCGGCCTGTTTGCCCAGCACGTCGACCTTGGCAGCGCCGTCGACGCTCTGGATGCGCCGCTTCACGTCTTCGGTGATGGTCAGCAGCTCGGCCATCGACAGCTGCGGCGCACTCACCGCATAGAGCACGCTGTAGCGGTCGTTGTACTCGTCGTTGAAGAACGGCCCGCGCACACCGTCGGGAAACTCCTGGCGCACATCGCCGATCTTCTTGCGCACCTGGTACCAGGCGTTCTCCAGTTCCTCCTTGCTGCTGCCGCCTTTCATCCAGAGCGTGATGCCGCCGTAGCCCTGGCGCGAGAAGCTGCGCACGTAGTCGAAATGGTCCAGCTCCTGCAGCCGGCGCTCGATGCGGTTGAGCACCTGGTCCTGCACTTCCTGCGCGGTGGCGCCGGGCCACACGACGATGGCGGTCATCGTCGGCACGTCGAAGTTCGGGTCCTCGAGACGGCCCAGCCGGGTGAACGACAGGACGCCGACGACCAGCGTCGCGACGATCAGGAACAGCACCATCGGCCGATGCGTGACGGCCCATTCGGAGAGGTTGAAGCGCTTCATGAGCTGCTCTTGGCGACGCGGGCCGGCTCGGCCTCGGGCGTGCGTTCGACCGGCCGCACGGCGATGCCGGCATCGAGCTTCTGCGCGCCGACGCTGACCACCCGGCTGCCGGCGGCCAGGCCGGTGACGCGCACCGACGCGTCGTCGACGTCCACGACCTGGACGGGTTTGAAGATCAGGCCGGACCCTTTGGCATCCAGCATCCAGACGCCCGCCGATCCACTGGCCTTCACCAGCGCGGTGACCGGCACGACCGCAGCCGGCGGCCCGGCGTTCGGCGCGGACAGGTTCAGCTGCAGGGTGCTGCCCAGCGGCAAGGCGCCGACCTGCTCGCGCGATTCCGGGGCCGCGGCGTAGCGCACGCGGAAGGTCCGGCCCTGCGCGCTCGCCAGCGGCGAGAGTTCGCGCAGCGCCAATCGCAGCGGCGCTTTGGCGTCATTCATCGTGTCGCTCCATGGCGTGGCCATCGCGACGAGCGTGCGGGCCCGGCCCACCCATTCCTCGGGCAGGTCGGCGACGATCTCGCGTTCGCCGTCGCGAGCCAGCGAGAGCACGGGCTGACCCTCGGCCACCACCTGGCCGCGCTCGAAGCGCAGCGCGGTCACCACGCCGGCATAGGGCGCCAACAGCGTCGCGTAGCCCTCGCGGTTGCGCGCCAGGTCGAGCTGGCGGCGTGCTTGATCGAGCCGCGCCGCGGCGGCATCCGCGCGCGCCTTCTGGCGCTCGTGATCGGCGGCACCCACCGAGCCGTCGGCCAGCAGCCGGCGCAAGCGCGCTTCATCGGACGCGGCCTGTTGCGCATCCACCGATGCGGCCCGCACCTGGTCGGCCGCGGCGTTCACGGCCAACTGGTAGTCGACCGGGTCCAGCCGCGCCAGCACCTGCCCAGCCTTCACCGCGTCGCCGATTTCGACCAGCCGCTCGACCACCTTGCCGCCGGTGCGAAAGCCGAGGTCGGTCTCGACACGGGCGCGAACCACGGCGGTGAACGCGCGAGTCTGCGAAGACGTGGCGAGGGTCACGGTGGTCACGAAAACCGGCTTGACGACGACGTCGTGTGCAGGCGGGTCGCCACAGGCGGCCAGCAGCACGCAAGCGACCGCCGCGACCGCGAAGGCCGACACGATGTGGAAGGTCTTGTTCATCGAGGCGTCCTTTGCGCAAGCGAGGTGAGGGAGGCATCGGCGCCAGCCGGGGCGAAGCCGCCGCCCAGCGCCTTGTAGAGTTGGACGTCGGCCAGCACCTGCTGAAGGTGGCTGTCCGACAGCGCGAGCTCGCTGGACAGCACCGATCGCTGCACGTCCAACAGCACCAGCAGGTCGATCTGGCCTTCGCGTTGCAACGACTGGGCACGCTGCAGCGAGCGGCGGCGGTTCTCGACGGTGCGGCTCAGCGCGGCCGCGCGTTCGGCCTCTTCGTGGCGCAGGAGCAAGCTGTCCTCGACCTCCTGCACCGACACCAGCACCGCCTTCTGCCAGGCCAGCAGCGCCTCCTCGGCGCGCGCCGACTGCACACGGATGCCGGCGTCGATGCGCCCGGCGTTGAAGACCGGCGCGGCAAAGGCCAGCGCGACGTTCGAGAAGTGCACCGGCGCGAGATCCAGGGAATTCAGCCGCAGGTCTTCGCGGCCAACGAGGGCACTGAGGAAGAGCTTGGGCCACCACTGGGCCCGCGCCTCGGCGCTGCGCAGCGTCTCGGCCGCGACCCGCGCCTCGGCGGCGATCAGGTCGGGGCGGCGCCTCAGCAGTTCGCTGGGCTGGCCGGTGCCGATCTCGCGCGGCGCGGGCCATGCATAGGCCGCGTCCTCGGCCACGACGCGGGCCGACGGGTTGCGGCCCAGCAGCACGGCCAGTTGCGTTTGCGAAACGCCGACCAGCGTGCGCAGCGCGGGCACTTGTGCGTCGAACGCATCGGCCTCGGCGTGCGCGCGGTCGAGATCGAAGGCACTGGCCTCGCCTTCGCGCTGGCGGCTGCTCACGCGATCGGCGGTCTCGCGCTGAGCCGCGGCCAGCGCCTGCACGATGCGCAGCCGCTCCTCGGCGCCGCGCAGCACGAAATACTGCCGCGCCACTTCGCTGGCCACCAGCAGCCTCGCGCCTTGCACACCGGCCGCTGCGGCCGTGGCATCAGCCTGCGCGGCGTCGCGCGCCGCGCGCACGCCGCCGGCCAGGTCGATCTCCCACGACACGTCGATGCCCGCGCGCAGCGCACGCGTGTCGGGCTGGCCTTGCTTGACCGGGTCCGGCAGGCCGCTCTCGCTGCGCGACGCGGACGCCTGCAGGCTCACCGAGGGCCACAGGCGAGAGCCCTGGGCATCGCGGCCCGCGCGAGCCTGGGCGACGCGTTGCAGCGCGATGGCCACGTCGTGATTGGCGGCCATGGCTTCCTCGATCAGTGCCGTCAGCGTCGCGTCGCCATAGCCGGCCCACCAGGCGCGATCGAGCGTCTGGCGGACTGACGGCGGTCGTGCCTGCGAAAAGGTGGCGGCCAACGCCACCGAAGGCGCCGGGGGCTGGACGGCCGGTGCCGAGCAGGCCGACAGGATCGCCAGCGCCACGGCGGCCGGCACCAGAAGCATCGGTCGGCCGCCGGGATCGGGACTGCGATGCAGAGCGGGCGTCAGGGAGGTCTTCATATACTGGACGTTTGAGTACAGTAAGTGTAGTGACATATACTGGACTGTCAAGTCCATAAATTCAGAAAGGCCGCCATGCCTCCCACCCAAGAAGATGTCGCGCCGCCGCGGCGCGGGCGGCCGCGCGACCCCGAGCGCTGCCAACGCATCATGGAAGCGGCGCGCAGCCACTTCTACGCACATGGCCTGGAGCGAGCCAGCATCGATGCGATCGCAGCCGACGCCGGCGTCTCGAAGATGACCATCTACAGCCACTTCACCTCGAAGGAAGGACTGTTCGAGGCGGTGGTTCGCGAGCGCACCGATCGTGTGATGGGCGGACTCCCCGGCATCGAAGCGCTGGACCCGACGCAGCCTCAGCAGGCACTGCTGGCGATCGGCGAGAAGTTCCTCGCGCTGGCGCGCGAGGAGGACACGCTGGGCCAGTTTCGATCGGTCTACGGCGCGGCCGGGGCGCAGCCGGAGGCCTGCCAGGCCTTCTATCGCCAAGGAGCCGACAGGCTCATCGGCGACTTGGCCGCGTACCTACGCCGCGCCAACGCCGCCGGGTCGGTGAAAGTACGTCACCCGCGCCAGGCGGCGGACCTGTTCCTGGCGATGTTCCTCGGCGATGGCCACATCCGCGGGCTGCTCATGCTGGAGATGCCCGATGCCCGCGAGAACAGAGCATTGCTGCGGGAAACGGTACGGGTGTTCATGGCAGCTTACGCCGGCGCGGTTTGACGGTTCTCAGGTCAAGAGGCTGGCGATCCGCCCGCTGATCGGCTCCCGGCGGGCTTGGCAAGCTCGAGGAGGCTCAGCCACAGCCGGACGTCGAATTCGAGCTGGTGATAGTCCGGCTCCATGTGGGTGCACAGCGCATAGAAGGGCTTGCCGTGCTCGCGCTCCTTCAAGTGCGCCAGTTCGTGCACGACGATCATCCTGAGGAATGCAGCAGGCGCCTGCCGGAACAGGCTGGCGATACGGATCTCGCGTTTGGCCTTGAGATTGCCGCCCTGAACTCGCGAGACGGCCGTGTGCGTCCCAAGGGCCTGTTGTACCAGGTGGAGTCGGCTGTCGTAGACGACCTTCGCGATCGGCCCGGCGTTGCGCATGTAGCGATTCTTCAGTTCCGCGACATAGTCGTACAGCGCACCGTCGCTGAGCACGTCGTGGGACTCGGGGTAGCGTCGGTTCAGGCTTTCGATCGCACGATTCGTTGCGATCAGCTCGCGAACCCGAGCCAGAAGTTCGGGCGGGTAGCCGACCAGGTATTTCAGGGGCGCCGCTGCGTTCATCGAGGCGCGTCCCGTGCGCCCGCGCGGCGGACATCGCGCAGCATGAACAGGTACAGGCTCTCGACCTTCTCGCGGGCCCAGGGCGTCTTGCGCAGGAACTTCAGGCTCGATGCGATGCTCGGGTCACTGCTGAAGCAACGTATCGGAACGCGCTGTGCCAGGTCGACCCAGCCGTAGCGGTCTACCAAGGCCGTGAGGATCGTCTGCAGCGTCAAGCCGTGCAGGGGATTGCGCGGCTGAACTTGCGATGGGGGTGATATGGACATTCCGGTGACGCTACTCGATTGTCCTGATCGGCACCCAACCGAGTTTGGCTTGACCCGGTGCAAGGGCTGCCTTCATTCGTTCTCGTCCGGCGGAGCGCGCCGGTGAATGTCGCGAAGGACGTCGCCCCAGGCGTCCGTCGCCACGGTGTGCGCTCGGCCGCCGTCGGCCACCAGCGGAATCACCGCGTAGGTTGGAATCCCTTCGCCGGCGCGGAACTCCACGGCGACGCCGATGCGCCCAGACTCGAGCCGGGCGACGATGCCGCCTGCGTGGCGCGGCGGCTCAATGGAAAGGCCTTCGGCGAAACCGAGCGAGCGCAGCTCGGTGATTTCCAGAGTGAATCGCTGCATTGTCTCCGCCCTTGTACTGCCAGCACGGCGTGACGGTGTGCGGCAGCTGGCACCCGTCGCCGTCAGGTCTGATGTCCGAAGGATGTTAGCGGCCCTTGTGTTTCCCCATGGCCCGCGTGCCGAGGCGTGGGGGCATTGGTCGCTCGCCCGCGTCACGAGATGTACTCGTGCATGTAGCCCAAAACGAAAGGGCCCGCTCAGTGGCGGGCCCTCGTATTGATTTGGTGCCGGTGAAGAGAGTCGAACTCCCGACCTTCGCATTACGAATGCGCTGTGGGGTACCATATCGGTCTCGATGCTTCGCTATGGTGCTTTACGAATCAATGACTTAGCCTATACTGACCTTGCCGTCGCATCACGAAGTTTGCTCGATTTCATTTCCCAGGCATTTC
>DATEFR010000596.1:0-2820 GCA_035280545.1 Burkholderiaceae bacterium
TGACGCAACCGCTGCGCCGGGGTCAGTGCGCTGTGCAGCGAGACGATGCGGCGGTCGGCAAAGCGCTGGGCGAAGCGCGCTTCGAGCTGCGGCGTCAGGTTGATCTCGGGCACCAGCACCAGCACCTGCCGGCCCGCCGCAAGTGCGTCGGCTGCGGCGCGCAGGTAGACCTCGGTCTTGCCGCTGCCGGTGACACCATGCAGCAGCACGATAGGCCCGCCGCCATCGGCGCCCTGCAATTCGGCGAGGCGGGTCAGCGCCACGTCCTGGTCGGGGCTCAGCGGCGGCAGGGGCGTGGAAGACGCCTCCGGGGTCGCCTTCGCAGCGGTGGCGGCCGCCTTGCGCAGCTTCGCGATCCGCTTGGCGAGCTGCTCGTCGTTCAACTTGCGCAGCTCCGGCGGCAACACCGACAGCGCAAGCTCGCCGACGCCGCGCTGGTAGTAGCCAGCCGCGAATTCGACCAGCTCGCACCAGGTGCGGCCCAGCGGCGGCAGCGCCGCCAGCACCTCGCGGACCGTCTTCAACTCGCCTGGCACGAACTCGGCGGCGACCCCGTCCCAGACCAGACCCGGCACCTCGCGCTTTCCTAGAGGAACACGCACCAATGATCCTGGCGACAGGGTGCGCTCACTTAAATAGTCGAGCGGCAGACCCAGGCCGGTATGCGTCGGGGTCTCGACAGCCACCCGGAGGCGAATCGGCCCCTCGGGATTCATCGAGGCCACTTAGTCGCCACTCTTAACCCAAGCTTCACGAAGGCACCGCAAGTTAATGATTTATAAAGTTTTTTGAGATTTTCCACGCAACTTGTGGATAACTTTGTGCGTAACCGGCTTGAGATCGCTCCAAATGCCCGTCCTGATTGACGCAGGAAAACTTTGCCCGGTTTCGCGGCAACGCCGCCGTCTCAATGAAATCAAGGACTTAGCGATCATCTGTGAAATCGCGATGCTGCACCGCAGCAGCCATAGCGAGAACAGATGCACAGGCCCAATTTTGGGGATAAGTCAAGCCCTGAGTACTCACTCACCGGCAATTTGGCAGCCGTTTTTGGTGATTCGCCGCCGGCGCCTAGGCGGCGGTGCGCAACGTCCGGGAGAACTCGTGCACCGCGTCGACCAGCACCGCGACGCTCTCCGGCGGCGTGTGCTGGCTGATGCCGTGGCCGAGGTTGAACACGTGGCCGTCCAGGCTGTGCGGCAGGCCGCTCGCGCTGCCGTAGTTTTCCAGCGCACGGCGCACTTCGGCCTGGATCTGCTGCGGCTGCGCAAACAGCACGTTCGGATCGATGTTGCCCTGCAAGGCGACTTGGCTGCCGACCCGTGCGCGGGCCGCCCCGAGATTCACGGTCCAATCGACGCCGACGACATCGGCCCCGGTCGCGGCGATCTCCTCCAGCCACAGCCCGCCGCCCTTCGTGAACACGATCTGCGGGATGCGCTGGCCCTCGTGCTCGCGCTTGAGCTGGCGCAGCACACGCTCGGTGTAGCGCAGGCTGAAGGCCTGGAACGCGCCGTCGGCCAGCACGCCGCCCCAGCTGTCGAAGACCATCACGGCCTGCGCACCGGCCTCGATCTGCGTGTTGAGATAGGCGGCGACCGCGTCGGCATTGATCTCGAGCACGCGGTGCATCAGATCGGGCCGGCGATACAGCATGGTCTTGACCTGGCGGTAGTCGTCGGAGCTGGCGCCTTCGACCATGTAGCAGGCCAGCGTCCACGGGCTGCCCGAGAAGCCGATCAGCGGCACGCGGCCGTCGAGCGTGCGGCGGATGGACGTGACCGCGTCGAACACGTAGCGCAGCTTGGCCATGTCGGGCACCGCGAGCTTCGCGACCGCGGCTTCATCGCGCAGCGGGTGGGCGAAGCGCGGGCCCTCGCCGTTCGCGAAACTCAAGCCCAGGCCCATCGCATCGGGCACGGTCAGGATGTCGCTGAACAGGATCGCCGCGTCGAGCGGATAACGGGCCAGCGGCTGCAGCGTGACCTCGGTCGCGAAATCCACGTTGGTCGCGAGCCCCATGAAACTGCCGGCACGCTCGCGCGTTGCGCGGTACTCGGGCAGGTAGCGGCCGGCCTGGCGCATCAGCCAGACCGGCGTGTAGGGGGTCGGCTGGCGCAGGCAGGCGCGCAGGAAGGTGTCGTTCTGGAGCGGGGGGAACATCCTGCGGATTGTCGCAGCCGCGGCGTGTCCCATCACCCGCGATCAGAGCGCGGCGGTGCCGAAGCGCTCGCCCGCTGCACCGCGGAAGTCGGCGGGCGGCGGCAGCCCTTTCTTCAGCGCTGCAGCGATCGCGGCACGGTGGTTCATCTCGGCGGCAATGAAGCGCGCCGGCTTGCCGGCCCGCAGCGCGGCCTCGAGCTCGTCGCGCGCGACCGCCCCGCCGCCGATCGCAACGAAGCAGTCGCTGCACTCGACGATCGCCTGCGAGGTCGGCGACAGCATCGTCGTCGAGCCGGGCAGCAGGCCGCCCCACGTGCCGTCGGCCACGAAGAACACGACCTCGACGAACGGCGACAGCGCGACACCCTGTTCACGCGCCCGCGACGAGACGATGCCCGTCGTCATGAACCCGCGGCTGCGCGCAAGCTCGTAGACGGCGCCGATGCCGCCCGGCGTCGCGCCGATGTTCACGAGCGTCACCGCCGGATCGTTCTCGTCGAGGACGCGCTCCGCGTGGACGCGCATCGCCGCCGCGTCTTCATAGCCGGAATCGGAGTAGCCCAAGAAGGTCAGCACACGGCGGCCGCACTCGGCAAAGAAGCGGCCGATGCGCTCGATGTCGGCATCGCGCGCATCGTCGAGACCACTCGACGAGAC
>DATEFR010000597.1:0-2415 GCA_035280545.1 Burkholderiaceae bacterium
GGAATGCGCCATGGCCGCCGCCGCTGCGGCGCATGCTGCGCTGCAGCGGCGGGCGCCTCGCTCAGCGCAGCGCGTTGGCGTCGGCCACCGTCAGGGCGGTGAGGTTGACGATGCGCCGCACCGTCGCCGAGGGGGTGAGGATGTGCACCGGCTTGGCGGCGCCCAGCAGGATCGGGCCGATGGCGATGCCGCCGCCGGCCGCGGTCTTGAGCAGGTTGTAGGAGATGTTCGCCGCGTCGATGTTGGGCAGCACCAGCAGGTTGGCCTCGCCGGTGAGGGGGCTGTCGGGCAGCTGCGCGGCGCGCAGCTTCGCGTCGAGCGCCGTGTCGCCGTGCATCTCGCCGTCGGCCTCCAGCCACGGCGCGCGGGCCCGCACCAGCTCCAGCGCCTCGCGCATCTTCACCGCCGAGGGCGCGTCGCTCGAGCCGAAGTTGGAGTGGCTCAGGAGCGCCGCCTTGGGCACCAGCCCGAGCCGCTTCATCTCCTCGGCCGCCATCACCGTGATCTCCGCCAGCTGCTCGGCGCTGGGGTCGTAGTTGATGTGCGTGTCCACCAGCATCACCTGGCGCCCCGGCATGATCAGCCCGTTCATGCAGGCGTAGGTCTTGGCACCCGGGCGCAGCCCGATCACCTGGTCGATGTGCCTGAGGTGCATCGCAGGCGTCCCCCAGGTGCCGCACAGCATGCCGTCGACCTCGCCCTTGTGCAGCAGCATCGAGCCGATCAGCGTGAGCCGGCGGCGCATCTCGATCTTGGCGAACTGCTGCGTCACGCCGCGCCGCGCCATCAGGCGGTGGTAGGTCTGCCAGTAGTCGCGGTAGCGCTCGTCGTGGTCGGTGTTGACCACGTCGTAGTCGCGCCCGGCCTGCAGCCGCAGCCCGAAGCGCTCGCAGCGCTGCGCGATGATCGGCGGGCGGCCGATCAGCGTCGGGCGCGCCAGCCCCTCGTCGACCACCACCTGCACCGCGCGCAGGATGCGCTCCTCCTCGCCCTCGCAGAACACCACCCGCTTGTCGCGCGCGCGCTTGGCGATCGCGAAGATCGGCTTCATCGTCGTGCCCGAGGCGTAGACGAAGGCCTGCAGCTTCTCGCGGTAGGCGTCGTAGTCGGCGATCGGCCGCGCGGCCACGCCCGAGTCCTGCGCCGCCTTGGCCACCGCCGGCGCGATCTTGATCATCAGCCGCGGGTCGAACGGCTTGGGGATCAGGTACTCCGGCCCGAAGGAGAGCGTCGCGCCCGCGTAGGCCGCCGCCACCACCTCGCTCTGCTCGGCCTGCGCCAGCTCGGCAATCGCGTGCACCGCCGCGATCTCCATCTCCACCGTGATCGTCGTGGCGCCCGAGTCCAGCGCGCCGCGGAAGATGTACGGGAAGCACAGGACGTTGTTGACCTGGTTCGGGTAGTCGGTGCGCCCGGTGGCCATGATCGCGTCGTCGCGCACCGTCTTCACGTCCTCCGGCAGGATCTCCGGGTTCGGGTTCGCGAGCGCGAAGATCAGCGGGTTCCTGGCCATCTTGGCCACCATCTCGGGCTTCAGCACCCCGCCGGCCGACAGGCCCAGGAAGATGTCCGCGCCCTCGATCACCTCGGCCAGCGTGCGCTGGTGCGTCTCCTGAGCGAACCGCGCCTTGTCCGGGTCCATCAGCTCGGTGCGGCCCTGGTAGACCACGCCGGCCAGGTCCGTCACCCAGATGTTCTCGCGCGGCAGGCCCAGCTGCACCAGCAGCCCCAGGCAGGCCAGCGCCGCCGCACCGGCGCCGGAGGCCACCAGCTTGACCTCGCGGATGTCCTTGCCGACCACCTTCAGGCCGTTCAGGGCCGCCGCGCCCACCACGATCGCCGTGCCGTGCTGGTCGTCGTGGAACACCGGGATCTTCATGCGCTCGCGCAGCGCGCGCTCGACGTAGAAGCAGTCCGGCGCCTTGATGTCCTCCAGGTTGATGCCGCCGAAGGTCGGCTCGAGCGCTGCGATGCAGTCGATGAGCTTGTCGAGGTTCCTCTCGTTGAGCTCGATGTCGAACACGTCGATGCCGGCGAACTTCTTGAACAGGACGCCCTTGCCCTCCATCACCGGCTTGGCGGCCAGCGGGCCGATGTCGCCCAGCCCCAGCACCGCCGTGCCGTTGGTGACCACCGCCACCAGGTTGCCGCGCGCGGTGTAGCGGAACGCCGTCGCCGGGTCCGCGGCGATCTCCTCGCACGCCGCGGCCACGCCGGGCGAGTAGGCCAGCGCCAGGTCGCGCTGGTTGACCATCTGCTTGGTCGCCGCGATGGCGATCTTGCCGGGAACGGGAAACTCGTGGTACTCGAGGGCGGCACGGCGCAGTTCTGCGCGTTTGTCTTCGGGCGTGGGAGTCGATGAGGTCGAAGGGGTCGAATCTGACATGTGCCGTAGCTCCTGGTGGCGCTTCTTCT
>DATEFR010000598.1:0-6728 GCA_035280545.1 Burkholderiaceae bacterium
CTCGAGATGGTGCGCCTGACCGGCATGGCCGAGCGCATGCCGGGGCAGCTGTCCGGCGGGCAGCAGCAACGGGTCGCGCTCGCCCGCGCGCTCGTCTTCGAGCCGCAGCTCGTGCTGATGGACGAGCCGCTGGGCGCGCTCGACAAGCAGCTGCGCGAGCACATGCAGATCGAGCTGAAGGAGCTGCACCGGCAGCTCGGCGTGACCTTCGTCTATGTGACCCACGACCAGGGCGAGGCGCTGACGATGAGCGACCGCGTCGCGGTGTTCAACGACGGCGCGATCCAGCAGATTGCCCCGGTGACCCAGATGTACGAGGCGCCGGCCAACCGCTTCGTCGCGGGCTTCATCGGCGACTCCACCGTCGTCAAGGGCACGGTGCGCGCCGCGCAGGCCGACAACGGCAGCGAGCGCTGCGGCATCGTGCTGCCCGACGGCCGCGTGCTGACCGGCGTCAACGTCAACGGCGCGGCGGTCAACGCGCAGGTCGAGGCCTGCATACGGCCCGAGCGCATCGTGCTGCACCGGCACGCGACCAGCGAGCGCGGCAACGTGCTGCAGGCCGCGGTCAGCGGCGTCATCTACTACGGCGACCACCTGCGCCTGCTCTGCACGCTGGGGGCCGATCAGGCCGAGGCGACGGTCAAGGTGCCGCTGTCCATCGGCGCGCCGCCGCAGCCGGGCGATGCCGTGTGGCTCGAGTTCCCGCACGAGCTCACGCGCGTCTACACGCTCTGAGAAACCCGTTATCACCACTCCAACCACGAGGAGCCATGCCATGAAGAAGAGCCTCTTGATCGCCGCGCTGGCCGCGGGTTTCGCGCTGCCAGCGCTCGCGGACCAGATCACCGTCGTCAACTTCGGCGGCGCGAACGCAAACGCGCAGAAGAAGGCCTACTACGAGCCGTTCGAGAAAACCGGCACCAAGGTCGTGCCGGTCGAATACAACGGCGAGCAGGCCAAGATCAAGGCGATGGTGGAGACCAAGAAGGTCACCTGGGACGTGGTCGAGGTCGAATCGCCCGATGTCGCGCGCGGCTGCGACGAAGGCCTGTTCGAGAAGCTCGACTACAGCAAGATCGGCAGCAAGGCCGACTTCCTTCCCGCGGCGGTGACCGACTGCGGCATCGGCGTCTTCGTCTGGTCCACCGTGATGGCCTACAACGCCGACAAGCTCAAGACCGGCCCCGCCACCTGGGCCGACTTCTGGGACACCAAGAAGATCCCGGGCAAGCGCGGCATGCGCAAGGGCGCCCGCTACAACCTCGAGTTCGCGCTGATGGCCGACGGCGTGAAGCCGGCCGACGTCTACAAGGTGCTCGCGACGAAGGAAGGCGCCGAGCGCGCGTTCAAGAAGCTGACCGAGCTCAAGCCCAGCATCCAGTGGTGGGAGGCCGGCGCGCAGCCGCCGCAGTTCCTGGTCGCCGGCGACGTGGTGCTGTCCACCGTGTACAACGGCCGCATCGATGCCGCCAACCGTGAAGGCAAGAACCTGAAGATCACCTGGATCGGCGGCATCTACGACCTCGACTACTGGGTGATCCCGAAGGGCACGCCGAACAAGGATGCCGCGCTGAAGTTCATCGCGTTCGCGAGCACGCCCGACGCGCAGGCCGAGTACGCGAAGAACATCGCCTACGGCCCGACCAACGGCAAGGCGCTGGCCAAGCTCGACGCGAAGGTGCTGAGCAACCTGCCGACCTCGCCGGCCAACGCGAAGGAAGCGCTGCAGTTCAACCTCAAGTTCTGGGCCGACCAGGGCGAGGAGCTCGAGAAGCGTTTCGCCGCCTGGGCGACGCAGTAAGCGCACCGCCGCCATGACCGCCGCCGTCCTCGGTGATCCACGCGCGTTGCGGCGCTCGCTCGCGCGCGCCGAGGCGCGGCGCAAGTGGCGCGCGTTCGGGCTGACGCTGCCGCTGCTGGTGTTCCTGCTGCTGACCTTCATCGTGCCGATCGCCGCGCTGCTCAAGCGCGCGGTCGAGAACCCGGAGGTCGCGAACGCGCTGCCGCGCACCGTGGAGGTGCTCGCGCGCTGGGACCGCCAGGAGACGCCGCCGGCCGAGGCCTACGCGGCGATCGTGAAGGATCTCGGCTCGCTGCCCGACAGCGCCGACGCCGGCGCGCTTGCGCGCCGGCTGAACACCGAGGTGGCCGGCGCGCGCTCGCTGGTGATGGGCACCTACCGCGCGCTGCCGCTGGCCGGGGCGACGACGCCTGCCGAGATCCAGGCCAAGCTGCTCGCGCTCGACGAGCGCTGGCGCGAACCCAAGTACTGGCAGGCGATCGCGAAGAACGGTTCGCGCTGGACGCCGGACTATCTGCTCGCGTCGGTCGACCTCAAGCGCGACGCTGCCGGCCATGTCGAGCGCATGCCCGAGGACCAGCGGGTGTTCGGCCGCATCCTGCTGCGCACCTTCCAGATCAGCGCGCTGGTCACGCTGTCGTGCCTGCTGCTCGGTTATCCGCTCGCGTACTGGCTGAGCACGCTGTCGGCGCGCCAGGCCAACGTGCTGATGATCCTCGTGCTGGTGCCGTTCTGGACCTCGATCCTGGTGCGCGTCGCGGCCTGGATCGTGCTGCTGCAGTCCGAAGGGCTCGTGAACCGGGGGCTGATGGCGATCGGACTGATCGACCACCCGCTCGCGCTGCTGTTCAACCGCGTCGGCGTCGTGATCGCGATGACGCACATCCTGCTGCCCTTCATGATCCTGCCGCTGTACAGCGTGATGAAGAGCGTGCCGCCGACCTACCTGCGCGCCGCGGTCTCGCTCGGCAGTGCACCGCTGGCGGCGTTCTTCCGCGTCTATGTGCCGCAGACGTATGCCGGCATCGGGGCCGGCGGGCTGCTGGTGTTCATCCTCGCGATCGGCTACTACGTGACGCCGGCGCTGCTGGGCGGCGTCGACGACCAGATGCTGAGCTACTACATCGCGCAGTACACCAACGTGAACATCAACTGGGGCATGGCCTGCGCGCTCGGTGCGCTGCTGCTGGCCGCGACGCTGCTGCTCTACGGGGTCTACCGCCGCGTCGTCAAATCGGAAGTGAGTCTGGGATGAAGCGCTGGCTGCCGCAATTCCCCGCCTACGCAACGCCGCTGGACAAGGCCGGCTGGTGGGGCCTGCGCGCGCTGTGCGTCGCGGTGCTGGTGTTCCTGCTCGCGCCCATCCTCGTGATCATGCCGCTGTCGTTCTCGGACAGCTCGTTCCTCGTCTACCCCATCCCCGGCTGGTCGCTGAAGTGGTACGAGAACCTCTTCACGTCGCCCGAGTGGGCGCGCGCCGCCAAGAACAGCTTCATCATCGCGCCGGCGGCGACGCTGCTCGCGACCGTGCTGGGCACGCTCGCGGCCGTGGGCCTGGTGCGCACGAACTTCCCGTTCAAGGGCGCGCTGATGAGCGTGCTGATCGCGCCGATGGTGGTGCCCATCGTCGTCGTCGGCGTCAGCACCTATCTGTTCTTCGCGAACCTGGGCCTGGCCGACACCTACGCGGCGCTGATCGTCGTGCACGCGGCGCTCGGCGCGCCATTCGTGCTCACGACCGTGCTCGCGACGCTGCAGGGCTTCAACCAGAACCTGGTGCGCGCATCGCTGAGCCTGGGCGAGAACCCGCTCGCGACGTTCTTCCGCATCACGCTGCCGGTGATCGCGCCCGGGGTCATCTCCGGGGCGCTGTTCGCCTTCGCGACCTCGTTCGACGAGGTGGTGGTGATCCTTTTCCTGGCCGGACCCGACCAGGTCACGCTGCCGCGCCAGATGTTCACCGGCATCCGCGAGAACATCACGCCGACGATCGCGGCGGTCGCGACGCTGCTGATCGTGTTCACGACCAGCCTGCTGCTGGTGCTGGAGTGGCTGCGCGGGCGGCGCCGGTGAGCGCAGCGGCTCAGCCGCCGGCGGCGAGCGTCGGCGGGTTCGGGTGGAACCGCGCCATCGCATACGCATCGACGTAACACCCATCGCGCATCGCGTAAGCGCGCAGCGTGCCCTCGATCTCGAAGCCGAACTTGCGGTACAGGCGCAGCGCCGCTTCGTTGTCGGTGTAGACGGTCAGCTCGATGCGCAGCGTGCCCAGCCAGCGGTCGGCATAGTCGCACAGCGCGGCCATCAAGGCGCTGCCGACGCCCTGCCCTTGCGCTTCCTTGACGACCGAGATGCCCATGGCCATCGCATGGCGGCGGCGCAGCGCCTTGCCGACCGCATGCAGGCCGGCCGAGCCGACGACCTCGCCGCCCCGCTCGGCGACCAGATGGATGTCCGGCGTGCCCGCGGCCTGGCCTTCGCCCAGCAGCGCGGCCCAGCGTTCCTCGCTCGCGTACGGCATCTGCAGCAGGCTCGGGTAGACGGCCGGGTCGGCCATCATCCGCGCGAACGCGGAGGCGTCCTTCGTCGATGCGCGCCGGATCGTGATCGTCATGGTCTGCTCCTCGGTGTGTGCCCTCGTGGGGCGAGCTCCAGAAACGACAACGCCCGCTGGGTGGCGGGCGCTGTGGGTGAATCTGAGACTTCGGTGCCCGCTATCCGAACCTCGTGCCGACCATGACGACGTGCATATGCTGCTGCATGCCGGCGGCGGCATGCAGAATCGACAACAGCATCGTGATCGAGCGGGAAACCATGACCTCAGTATCCGCGGCGATGAACGGTTCTGGCAAGCACCGACTGTCGCGTCGTTGCGTCACGCGCGCTCAGCAATCCAACCCTCGACCGACGCCAGCGCGGCGGCGAGCTTGCCCGGCTCGGTGCCACCGGCCATCGCGAGATCCGGCTTGCCGCCGCCCTTGCCGCCGACCTGCTGCGCGACGAAGTTGACCAGCTCGCCGGCCTTGATCTTCGCGATGTGGTCGTTCGTGACGCCGGCCGCGAGCTGCACCTTGCTGCCGCCTTCGACGCTCGCGAGCACGATCGCCGCGCTTTTGAGCTTGTCCTTGAGCTTGTCCAGCGTGTCGCGCAGGGTCTTCGCATCGGCGCCGTCCAGCGTCGCGGCCAGCACCTTCAGCCCCTTCACGTCGACCGCCTTCGCGAGCAGCTCGTCGCCTTGCGACGAGGCGAGGCGGCCCTTGGCGGCGGCGAGCTCCTTCTCGAGCGCACGCACCTGTTCGACCAGCTGCGCGAGACGCGCCGGCACCTCGGCCGGTGCAGTCTTCAGCGCGCCGGCGAGTTGCTGCACCGTGCCTTCGAGCGACTGCACGTAGGCCAGCGCGTTGTCGCCGGTGATCGCCTCGACCCGGCGCACGCCGGCCGCGACGCCGCTCTCGGCGACGATCTTGAACAGGCCGATGTCGCCGGTGCGGTGCACGTGCGTGCCGCCGCACAGCTCGCGGCTGGTGCCGATGTCGAGCACACGCACCTCGTCGCCGTACTTCTCGCCGAACAGCATCATCGCGCCCAGCTTCTGCGCCGCTTCCATGGGCATCACGCGCGCCGACACGTCGGCGTTGGCGAGCACCTCGGCGTTGACGATGGCCTCGACCTTCGCGATCTGCGCATCGGTCAGCGGCGCGTTGTGCGCGAAGTCGAAGCGCGTGCGCTCGGCATCGACCAGCGAGCCCTTCTGCTGCACGTGCCCGCCCAGCACCTCGCGCAGCGCCTTGTGCATCAGGTGCGTGGCCGAGTGGTTGCGCATGGTCTTCGCGCGCTGGTCGGCGTCGACCTTCGCGTTGAGCGCATCGCCGACCGCGACCGTCCCTTCGACGATGCGGCCGTGGTGGCCGAACACCGCGGCCTGGATCTTGACCGTGTCCTCGACCAGGAAACGCGCGGTCGCGTTGCGCAGCTCGCCGGTGTCGCCGACCTGGCCGCCGCTCTCGGCGTAGAACGGCGTGTGGTCGAGCACGATCACCGCGTCGTCGCCGGCCTTCGCGCTGCGCACCGACGTGCCGTCGACATACACGGCCGCGACCTTGGCGCCTTCGCGCGCCAGTTCGTCGTAGCCGTGGAACACGGTGGCGACGCCGCTGTACTCCAGCCCCTGCGCCATCTTGAACTTGCCGGCATCGCGCGCGCGGCGGCGCTGCTCGTCCAGCAGTTCCTCGAAGCGCTTCTCGTCGACCTTGACGCCGCGCTCGCGGCACACGTCGGCGGTCAGGTCCACCGGGAAGCCGTAGGTGTCGTGCAGCTTGAACGCGGTCTCGCCGTCGAGCAGTTGGGCCCCCGATGTTGCCAAGGGCGCCAGTGCCTTCTCGAGGATCTCCATCCCGTTGGCGATCGTGCGGAAGAACGCGTCCTCCTCCTGCTTCAGCACCTCGGTCGAGCGCTGCGCTTGCGCGCGCAGCTCGGGATAGGCGTCGCCCATCTCGGCCGCCAGCGCCGCCACCAGCGTGTGGAAGAACGGCTTGCGGGCGCCGAGCTTGTAGCCGTGGCGGATCGCGCGCCGTGCGATCCGGCGCAGCACGTAGCCGCGGCCGGCATTGCTCGGGATCACGCCGTCGACGACCGTGAACGTGCAAGCGCGGATGTGGTCGGCGATGACCTTCAGCGACGGCGAGTTCTTGTCGCAGTCACCAGCACCGGCCTTGTCGACCGCCTGCTTCGCCGCCGCGAGCAGGTTCACGAACAGGTCGATCTCGTAGTTGCTGTGCACATGCTGCAGCACCGCGGCCAAGCGCTCCAGGCCCATGCCGGTATCGACGCTGGGCTTGGGCAGCTTGTGCATCACGCCCGCTTCGTCGCGGTTGAACTGCATGAACACGTTGTTCCAGATCTCGATGTAGCGGTCGCCGTCCTC
>DATEFR010000599.1:0-3301 GCA_035280545.1 Burkholderiaceae bacterium
CCGCGGCCTCGCCCGAGCGCGCGTTGACCACCCAATGCTGCTGATAGAGGTGATAGAAGACGCGGCACTCACCGATCCGCCGGGCCGGCTCGATGAAGTGCTCGGCCAGCGACGGCATCGCGATCGCCGAGCCGCGTGGAATGCCATACATCGCGATCGCGATCTTCGGTTTCGTCACGGTTCCGTACTCTCTCTGTCCGCGCGATTGCAGCGGTCCTTGCGCAGTTGAGCCAGCATCACACCATTAGGTTGCGATGCAACCGCGTGACGCAGCGCGAATGTCGTCGCCGAACGTTAACCCTGGCTGTCGCGAAGCTGTCTTCGAGGCGCAGTCACTCCGCGGGCCAAGGCTCCAGCACCTTGGCCAGGGCATCCAGGTCCACGGGCTTCTCGAAGTAGTGATCGACGAGGTCGGAGGTATCGGCCACCCGGCTGTCGTCGGCGCCCAGTCCGGACATCGCGATCAGCACGACACGTTCGTGACGGGCCCGCAGTTGCCGGGCCAGCTCCAGACCATCCAGTCGGGGCATCAGAACGTCGAGCAGGACGCAATGCGCCTTGAACGTGTCCATCAGGGCCAGCGCGGCCGCTCCGTCGGCCGCGGTTTCGACGATGAATCCGCCGGTGCGCAGCCACCAGGCCATCAAGTCCGCAGTGTCTTTGTTGTCGTCGACGACGATGATTCGGGCAGCGCGGGGGTCAGCGCGCATCGCGGCTCCTATTGGGGGGACCTCATCATCGCCGGAACGCTGCTGTTACACGCCAATCAAATGTATCGACAACGGTGAGCCTTCAGCTCGGCGGGTCCAATGCGTGCAGCTCGCCGAGCACGGTCGGCAGCAGCTCGCTGACCGTCGGGTGGATGTGCATCGCGCGCTGCATGACCTTGTACGACACGCCCGCGTACATCAGGGTGAGCAGCGCGTGCACGGCTTCGTCGGCCTCCACGCCGAGCAGGGTCGCACCGATCAGGCGCTCCGAAGCGGCGTCCACGAGAATCCGTAGGAAGCCCTGCTCCTCGCCCTTTTCGACGGCGCGTCCGACCCGGCTCATCGCACGCTCGCCGACCAGCACGGACCCGCCGCGCCGGCGCGCCTCGCCGATCGACAGCCCGATGCGCGCGAGCGGCGGGTCGGTGAACAGCGCATAAGCGGGAATCCGATCGGACACGCGGCGCGTATCGCCGTCGAGAAGATTGGCCGCGACGATCTCGAAGTCGTTGTACGAGGTGTGGGTGAATGCGCCGCGCCCGTTGCAGTCGCCCAGCGCCCAGATGCCGGGTACCGATGTGCGCAGCTCGTCGTCGACCTCGATGTAGCCGCGGGCATCGACGCGAACGCCCGCCCGATCGAGCCCGAGGTCGTCGGTGTTGGGTTGGCGCCCGGTCGCGACCAGGACGTGCGAGCCGTGCGTCACCGGCGCATCGGGGCCGCAACGGGCCTGCACCGCGATGCGCTCGCCGGCGCGGCTCAGCGCGATGCATTCGGTGCCGAGTTGAACGGCGATGCCCTCTTGCTCGAGGATGGTCTGCAATGCCGCGGCGACGTCGGCATCCTCGCGCGGCACCAGCTGCGCCCCGCGCTGCAGCACGGTGACGCGTGAGCCGAAGCGCCTGAACATCTGCGCGAACTCGAGCCCGACATAACTGCCGCCGACCACCACCAGATGTTCGGGCAAGGCCCGCAGCTGCAGGATGGACGAATTGGTCAGCACCGGGACACGATCCAGGCCATCGAGCGCAGGCCGCTGCGCCCTGCCCCCGACGTTGATGAAGATGCGCTCGGCGTGCAGTTCGTGATCGCCGACGCGGACCTGCGTCGCGCTTTCGAAGCGCGCATGACCCTGGACGACGGTCGCGCCGGCCAGCCCGCGCACCCACTTCTCGACGCCCGTCGCCGAGCTGCCGGAGATGCGGTCCTTGCGCGCCATCAGCGCCGCGACGTCCACGCCCACCGCGCCGCGTAGGTCGATGCCGTATTCGGCCGCGCGGCGCGCTAGCCACGCCACGTGCGCGCTCGCGACCAGCGCCTTGGTGGGAATGCAGCCGGTGTTGACGCAGGTGCCGCCGAACTTCGCGCGTTCGACGATCGCGACCTTCCATCCGGCGGCGGACAGCCGTTGTGCCAACGGCGGGCCGGCCTGGCCGGTCCCGATGATGATCGCGTCGTATCGCTCCATGAGCATGCTGCCGCGTGCAGGCCGTGGTGATGGTACGCGCGCCGCATGGCCTGCGGGCGAGCGCGGCTTTCCCCGGTCGAACACGCATGGAGCCGGCTCCCGATTTCGTCCAGAATCGGCCGTGCGGCCGCTTACCCAGCGGCCCGGGAGCAGCGAGATGCCTGGCGACCCGCCGAAGCTTCACCTGCATGTGCCCGAGCCTACCGGCCGGCCTGGGCAGGCAACCGATTTCTCCTATCTGCGGATCTCGGCCGCGGGCGACGTGCCGCGCCCCCCGGTCGACATCGTGCCGTCGCACACGGGCGCGATGGCGTGGAAGCTGATCCGCGTGCTCGACGACTCGGGCCGCGCCGTCGGCCCCTGGGCTCCGCAGGTCGATGTCGAGGCGCTGCGGCGCGGCCTGCGCGCGATGCTGCGCACGCGCGCCTTCGACGCGCGCATGATGATCGCGCAGCGGCAGAAGAAGATCTCGTTCTACATCCAGTGCCTGGGCGAGGAGGCGATCGCGGTGGCGCACGCGCAGGCGCTGCGCAGCGGCGACATGTGTTTCCCCTCGTACCGCCAGCAAGGCCTGCTGCTCTCGCGCGACGACATAGCCGTCGTCGAGCTGATGTGCCAGCTGCTCAGCAACGAGCGCGACCCGATCCGCGGCCGCCAGCTGCCGGTGATGTACTCGTACAAGCGCGCCGGCTTCTTCACGATCTCGGGCAACCTCGCGACGCAGTTCGTGCAGGCGGTCGGCTGGGCGATGGCCTCGGCGATCCGGGGCGACACCAAGATCGCCTCCGGCTGGATCGGTGACGGCTCGACCGCCGAGGCCGACTTCCACAACGCGCTGACCTTCGCGCATGTCTATCGCGCGCCGGTGATCCTGAACGTCGTCAACAACCAGTGGGCGATCTCGACCTTCCAGGCGATCGCGGGCGGCGAAGGCACCACGTTCGCGGCGCGCGGCGTCGGTGCCGGCATCGCGTCGCTGCGGGTGGACGGCAACGACTTCCTCGCCGTGCTCTCGGCCTCGCGCTGGGCTGCCGAACGGGCACGGCGCAACCTCGGCCCGACGCTGATCGAGTGGGTCACCTACCGTGCCGGTGCGCATTCCACCTCGGACGACCCGTCGCGC
>DATEFR010000600.1:0-9176 GCA_035280545.1 Burkholderiaceae bacterium
GTCAGATCCGCCTCGATGCTTGCGCCGTAGGCCTCTTTCGCCTTGTCGGTGGCCTCGCGCAGCAGCTTCTTGCCCGGCGCCATCATCGCCAGGTCGATCAGGTCGCGACTGAAGACCGCGTCGTCGCGCCAGCGGTCGGAGTTCGCCAGCAGCTTGCGCGTCGCCATGTCGAGCGGCGTCAACGTCGCGATGCCGCAGAGTCGGTCATCGGAACCCGGCGGCTCGAGTGCGATGCGCGCCTCGAACACGATCTCGAACTTGATCCCGACGTCGCCGACACGCAGCATCGTCCGCATGCCGTACTGATCGGTGCGCACCTCGCGCTGCTGCTGCAACGTTCTGCCCGGCCTCACGATCGCCTGGATGCCGGCTGGACCCGACAGGCGCTGCCGCAAGTC
The DNA here is from genome assembly GCA_035280545.1 of Burkholderiaceae bacterium. Classification (GTDB taxonomy): domain Bacteria; phylum Pseudomonadota; class Gammaproteobacteria; order Burkholderiales; family Burkholderiaceae_C; genus DATCSE01. The sequence goes on from DATEFR010000600.1 coordinate 399, forward strand.
CCGATAGCCGTCGCGGTCCGACACGAGAAAGTCGATATCCACCGACTCGCGGTACTCGCCGTAGCGCAGGGCCATCGCCGTGCCGCCGCCGAACAGGCAGCCGTGTGCCTCGAGCAGCTCGGCAGCCAGCGCCTCCAGCACGCTCGCCACGCATCGGTGATGCGCCCGCTCAAACAAGGGGGCGCCCCTCGCCTATCGTCGCGATCAGCGCCTCGACCAGCGCGCGTTCATGCGGCTGCATCTGCTCGCGGTCCAGGTGTCGCCAATTGCGCTCGTACAGGCTCAGCGCCTGCGCCGGCGCGATCTCGGTCTCGCCCTTCAGCTGCCAAGCCAGGCGCTTGAGTTCAGGGAAGTCATCCAGACGGATGCGTGCCGGCACGCCGGTCGTCGCGTTCTGTCCAGCAGCCCTGCGCGCCAGGGGGTCGATCACCTCCACGTCGAGCCCGATCGCCGTGATCGCGCTCAAAACACCCTGAATGTACAGAATGAGAAACGGATCATGCCCTGTGGGTCACAGCCCCCGCCAGCGCCGGCTCGACCTCGTTCTCCGGCGTCGTCACCGGGCCCTTGCCGCTGAAGCGGTCGAGCGCCAGGTAGATCACCGGCGTGATGTACAGCGTGATCGCCTGCGAGAACACGAGGCCGCCGACCACCGCGAGGCCCAGCGGCTGGCGCAGCTCGGCCCCTGCGCCGATGCCCAGGGCGATCGGCAAAGCGCCCATCAGCGCTGCCAGCGTCGTCATCATGATCGGCCGGAACCGCAAGAGGCAGGCCTCGCGGATCGCCTGCGCCGGCGTCATGTCCTGATGGCGCTGCGCATCGAGCGCGAAGTCGATCATCATGATCGCGTTCTTCTTGACGATGCCGATCAGCAGCAGGATCCCGATCATCGCGATCAGCGTCAGGTCCATGTCGAACATCTTCAACGTGAGCAGCGCACCGACCGCGGCCGACGGCAGCCCGGCGAGGATCGTGATCGGGTGGATGTAGCTCTCGTACAGCACGCCCAGCAGCACGTAGATCACGAGCAGCGCCGCGACGATCAGGATCGCCTGGCTGCCCTGCGAGCTCTTGAACACCGCCGCGTCGCCGCCGTAGGTCGTGATGACGGAGGACGGCATCTGGACCTCGTCGCGGTAGCGCTCGATGTGGTTGGTCGCGTCGCCCAGCGCGGCGCCCGGCGCGAGGTTGAACGACACCGTCACGGCCTGCAGCTGGCCGACGTGGTTGATCGCGGTCGGGCCTATCGTGCGCTCGACCGTCGTGAATGCCGACATCGGCACCAGCGCGCCGGTCGCCGAGCGCACGTAGATGTTGTTCAGCGCGCCCTCGTCCTGCTTCGCGCCCGGTGCAACCTCGAGGATCACCTGATACGAGTCCGACGAGGTGTAGATCGTCGAGACCTGGCGCTCGCCGAAGGCGCTGTACAGCGCCGAGCGCATCGAATCGATCGCGACGCCCAGCGTGTTCGCGCGATCGCGGTCGATCTTCAGCGAGGCCTGCAGGCCGCGCAGCTGCGAGTCGCTGGTCACGTCGCGGAACAGCGGGTCGGCGCGCATCTTGTCCTGCAGCTTCACCGCCCAGCCGTTCAGCTCGCCGGCCTGCACGCTCTGCAGGATGTACTGGAACTGCGCCTTGCTGGGCCGCCCGCCCAACTGCAGGTTCTGGATCGGGCGCATGTACACCGCGATGCCCGGCACATCGCGCAGCTTCTTGCGCAGGCCCTCGATGACCTGCTTCATCGGCAGCCGGTCCTTGCGGTCCTTCAGCGAGATGAACAGGCGGCCGGTGTTCTGCGAGCCGGTGCCGCCGTTGAAGGAGCTGACGTTGCGCACGTTCGGATCGTCGCGGAAGACCTGCGCGACGCGGTCCTGCAGCCTCACCATCTCGGGGAACGAGGTGTCCTCGGCAGCTTCGGTCGAGACCGTGATCTGGCCGATGTCCTCTTCGGGAAAGAAGCCCTTGGGGATCGTCACGAACAGCCATGCGGTCGCGACGAAGGTGGCCAGCGCGACCAGCAGCACGGCCACGCGGTGGCGCAGCGCGAGGTCCAGCGAGCGTTCGTACCAGCCGAGCACGATGTCGAAGCCGCGCTCGAACGAGCGCACCAGCATGCCGGGCGGCTTCTTGTGCGCCTCGTCGCTGAGGAAGCGGCTCGCGAGCATGGGCACCAGCGTCAGCGAGACGAACGCGGACGCGACGATCGCGAGCCCGACGATCACCGCGAACTCGTGGAACAACAAGCCGATCACGCCCGGCATGAAGAAGATCGGAATGAACACCGCGATCAGCGAGCTGGAGATCGACAGAATCGTGAAGCCGACTTCGCGCGAGCCGCGCAGCGCCGCCTGGAACGGCGGCACGCCCTCCTCGACGTGCCGCATGATGTTCTCGAGCATCACGATCGCGTCGTCGACGACCAGACCCACCGCGAGCGTCAGCCCGAGCAGCGAGATGTTGTCCAGCGTGTAGCCGAAGCCCCAGAGCAGCGAGATCGCGCCGATCAGCGAGACCGGCAGCGACAGCGTCGGGATCACCGTCGCGACGAAGCGCCGCAGGAACAGGAAGATCACCAGCACGACCAGCGCGATCGTGCCCAGCATCGTCAGCGTCACGTCGTGCAGCGCGTCGCGGATCGACACCGAGCGGTCGTTGACCAGGCTCATGCGCACCGACTGCGGCAGCTGCGACTGGAAGCCCGGCAGCGCCGCGCGCACCGAGTCGACCACCTTCACGGTGTTCGCATCGGGCTGGCGCAGGATCGCCAGCGTGATCGAGGTTTCGCCGTTCAGGCTGGCGGAGGTCTTGACGATCTCGTAGCTGTCCTCGACCTGCGCGACATCGCGCAGCCGCACCGTGTTGCCGTTCTTGCTGCTGACGATCAGCTCGGCGAACTCGGCCGCGTTGCGCAGCTGCTTGTTGGCTTGCAGCGTCAGCGTCTGCTTCGGACCGTCCAGCGTGCCGACCGGCGTGTTGACGTTGGCCGCGCGCAGCGCCGCATTCAGCTCGTCCAGGCTGATGTTGCGCGCGGTCAGCGCCTCGGGCAGCACGCGCACGCGCACCGCGAAACGCTTCTGGCCGAAGATGTTGACCTGCGCAACGCCGTCCAGCGTCGACAGGCTGGGCGAGATCAGGTGCTCCGCGTAGTCGTTCAGGTCCGACAGGTTCAGCGACGGCGACGTCAGCGCGATCAGCAGCACCGGCGCGTCGGCCGGGTTGACCTTGCGGTACGACGGCGGGATCGTCATGTCGATCGGCAGCGTGCGCTGCGCGCGCAGCAGCGCGGCCTGCACGTCGACCGATGCGGCGTCGATGTCGCGGCCCTGGTCGAACTCCAGCGTCACCGAGGTCGTGCCCAGCGTGTTGGTCGAGCTGATGACGCTGATGCCCGGGATGGTCTGGAACTGCTTCTCGAGCTGCAGCGCGACCGAGGTCGCCATCGTCTCGGGGCTGGCGCCGGGCAGCGTCGCCGAGACGTTGATGACCGGGGTGTTGTAGCTCGGCAGCGCGGCGATCGGGATCTTGCCGTAGGCGATGATGCCGGCGACCACGATGGCCGCGTTCAACAGCACCGTCAGCACCGGACGGCGGATGAACAGCTCCGAAAGGTTCATCGCACGGCCACCGTGGCGCCGGTCACCGTCAAGCCGTTGCCGGCCGCGGCATCGGTGGCGGCGGCACCGCGCGTGGCACCGGAGGCGGCGCCCGATGCGCCGTTGGATGCCGCGCTGGCCGCGCGCTCGCTCACCGGCGCGCCGCTGCGCAGGTTCTGCCGGCCGTCGACGACGACCTTCTCGCCCGGCTGCACGCCATTGACCACCGCGTCCAGCCCGGCCGCATAGACCACCTCGACCGGCCGCGCCTGCGCCTTGTTCTGCGCATCGATGACGTAGACGATGTTGCCGCGCGGACCCTGGATCACCGCGGCCTGCGGCACCACGGTCGCGTCAGCCAGCGTGCGCACCGCCAGCTGCACGTTGACGAACGCGCCGGGCCACAAGGTGTCGTTCGCGTTGTCGAACTGCGCCTTGACCCGCACGGTGCCCGAATTCGGATCGACCACGTTGTCGACGAACTGCAGCTTGCCGACGATCGTGCTGCCCTTCTTGCCCAGCTGTTCGGGCAGCACGGCGTTGACCTTCCCGCCGCCGCTGCGCAGGGTCTGCAATGCGTCGTTCAGGTTGCGCTGCGGCAGGTTGAACGCCACCGCGATCGGGTCGAGCTGCGTGATCGTCACCAGCACCGCGCCGCCCGGCTGCACCGTGGTGCCCGGGTAGACGTTGATCGCGCCGGCGCGGCCGGCCGCGGGCGCGACGATGCGGTTGTATGACAGCGCGACCTGCGCCGCGTCGATCGCCGCGCGCGAGGCCGCGACCACCGACTTCTGCGAGTCGACCAGCGTCTGGTTCGTGTCGACCGCGGCCTGCGAGATGAAGTTCTGCGCCATCAGGTCCTTGCTGCGCTGCAGTTGGCGCTGCGCGTCGGCGAGCGCCGCCTCGTCCTTCGCGAGCTGGGCCTTGGCCTTCGCGAGGTTGACCTCGTCGTTGCGCGAGTCCAGCGTGAACAGCAACTCGCCGGCCTTGACGAACTGGCCTTCGCGGATGTTGACCTTCGTGATGATGCTCGAGACCTGCGAACGCACGTCCACGGTGTTCAGCGCCGCGACCGTGCCGGTCGTCTCGAGCACCACGTCGACGTTCTTCTTCTGGGCCCGGACCGTCGTCACGCTGATGCTGCCGCCGCCCGAACCCGCGGCACCCGAAGACGCGGCCGTCGGCGCCGCGGTTGCCGCATTGCCGTCGCCCTGCGCCGTGCCGCCAGCCTTGCCGCGCGTCACCCAATAGGCAGCCCCGGCCGCCAGAACCACGGCCAGCACCACCCCGCCCAACGTCGCTTTCTTCATGAGCCTTCCATGACGACAGAGCGTCGCCGCAAACAACCGAATGAGGTCACGAACTTGTTACCGCTTGTTATTGTCGGGCCGCGCCGAGCTTCCATCAACGACTGATTTGCCTGCGGACAGTTCACAACGTCGCGCCGACCTCGGGCACGCGATCGTTCGCAAACACCCGGTGCAGCAGCTCCAGCGCTTGCAACACGGCCGCGAGCTCATCGGCATCCGCATCGCCCAGCGCCGCGGCCATGTCGCGCCGCGCGCCGGAGCGGATGCGATCGAGCAGCGCCTTGCCCGGCGCGTTGACGCGCAGTTCGCTGCGCCGCCGGTCGGCTGCGGAGGTGGCCGCGACGACATGCGCCGCGCGCACCAGGCGGTCGACCATCGCCGAGGCGGTCGGCAAGGTCACGCCGAGAAAGGCCGCAACCTCGCTGACCGAGCAGCCCGGGTTGCGGGCGATGAACCCGAGGCAGCGGAACTGCGGCACCGACAGCGCCTCGCCGATGTTGCGGCGCATGCTGGCACGCAGCGCGTCCATCACGCCGGGCACGACGGCGATGATCTGCGCCGCGCAGGTGGCCGCATCCGGCCGCGGGGCGCGCTTGGCGACGACTGGCATCCGAAGGCAGCCCGCGTCGGCCGACGCGGGCTCGTCTGAATTTAGTTAGTCGAGCATAGCATTTCAGCGGGGCCGCCCCGCCGCGGCCGCCTCAGCCGCGCCCGGTAGAACCGAAGCCGCCGGCGCCGCGCTCCGATGTGGCGAACTCGTCGACCAACTTGAAGGTCGCCTGCACGACCGGCACGATCACGAGTTGCGCGATGCGCTCGAAGGGCTGCACCGTGAACGTCGCCTGCCCGCGATTCCAGCAGCTGACCATCAACGGGCCCTGGTAGTCGGAGTCGATCAGCCCGACGAGGTTGCCGAGCACGATGCCGTGCTTGTGACCGAGGCCGGAACGCGGCAGGATCATCGCCGCCATGCCGGGGTCTTCGATGTGGATCGCCAGGCCGGTCGGGATCAGCGTGGTCTGGCCCGGCTCGAGGAGCAGCGGCGCGTCCAGGCAGGCACGCAGGTCCAGGCCCGCGCTGCCCGGCGTGGCATACGCGGGCAGTTGGTCGGCAACGCGCGGGTCGAGGATCTTCAGGTCGATGACGGGCATGCGGAGTCTTCCGAGGGAATCGTGTGGGGACGGGGCCATCAGGCCGAATGCAGCGCGAGCCGCGACGCGATCTCGGCGACGAGCTGTCGCGCCAGCGTCAGCTTGTCGGCCCGTGCGAACTCGCGATGGCCGGTCGCGTCGACCAGCGTCAGCGTGTTGTCGTCGCGGCCGAAGGTCGCCGGTCCGAGGTTCGCGACGATCAGCTCGACCTTCTTGCGCTCGAGCTTGTCGCGTGCATGCTTCAGCAGGTCGTGGCTCTCGGCGGCGAAGCCGATGCAGTACGGCCGTTCGCCGGCCGGCAGGCGTGCCACGGCGGCGAGGATGTCCGGGTTTTCGGTCAGCTCGAAGCTCGGCACGAGCTTGCTGCCGTCCTTCTTGATCTTGTGGTCCGACAGCGTCGCCGGCCGCCAGTCGGCCACCGCGGCCGTCGCGACGAAGACATCGTGGCGCGGCGCAGCGTGCAGCACCGCATCGAACATCTGCTGCGCGGTGACGACGTCGAGGCGGGACACGCCGCGCGGCGTGTCCAGGTGCACCGGCCCGGCCACCAGCGTGACCTCGGCGCCGGCCTCGGCTGCGGCGCGCGCGATCGCAAAGCCCATCTTGCCGCTCGAGAGGTTCGTGATGCCGCGCACCGGGTCGATCGCCTCGAAAGTGGGCCCGGCGGTGATCAGCACCGACTTGCCGAGCAGCGCCTTCGGCTGGAAGAACGCGATCAGGTCGGCGAGCAGCTCGTCGGCTTCGAGCATGCGGCCGTCGCCGATCTCGCCGCAGGCCTGGTCGCCGCTGGCCGGGCCGAGCACGGTCGCGCCGTCGAGGCGCAGCTGCGCGAGGTTGCGCTGCGTCGCCGGGTGCGCCCACATCTCGCGGTTCATCGCCGGCGCGACCAGCAGCGGGCAGCGCTCGATCGGCCGCGCGAGGCACAGCAGGCTCAGCAGATCGTCGGCGCGGCCCTGCACCAGCTTGGCGATGATGTCGGCGCTGGCCGGCGCGATCACGACCGCATCGGCCTCGCGCGTCAGGTTGATGTGCGCCATGTCGTTGTGATCGCGCGGGTCCCACTGGCTCGTGAACACCGGGCGGTTCGACAGCGCCTGCATCGTCACCGGCGTGATGAACTGCGCCGCGGCTTCGGTCATCACGACCTGCACGGTCGCGCCGGCCTTTACCAAGCCGCGCGTGAACTCGGCCGCCTTGTAGCAGGCGATGCCGCCCGACAGGCCCAGCACGATGTGCTTGCCGGCGAGGTCACCGGCACCGGCGCCCGCCACGGTGCTCACAGCGGGCTCCAGAAGCGCGAGCGATCGTGCAGGTTGAACAACACGCGCACGGCCTTGCCGTAGACCTGCTCGTGCGGCAGGAAGCCCCAGACGCGCGAATCGGACGAGTTGTCGCGGTTGTCGCCCATCATCAGGTACTGGCCCGCGGGCACGCGGCATTCCCATGCACCGGCGCGTTCGACCTGGCAGTGCGCGGCGATGCCGCCGATCGGCTCGCGGCCGAGCATGAACGGGTTGACCTTGATCTCGCGGGTGTTGCCGGCGACCGTCTCGCGCAGCAACCAGTGCCCGAAGTCTTCGGGCGCGACGCCCTGACCCGAGCCCTCGCTGACCACCTGCGCATCGAACGGCGCACCGTTGACGCTGACCATCCCGTCGCGAAAGCTGACGCGATCGCCCGGCATGCCGACCAGGCGCTTGACCAGGAACTCCGAGACGTTGCGCGGATCACGGAACACGACCACATCGCCGCGCTGCGGCTGGCCCGTCTCGATCGCGGTGTTCGTGAACGGCAGCCGCGGTCCGTACGCGAGGTGGTTGATCAGCAGATAGTCGCCGACGCGCAGCGTGGGCTCCATCGAGCCCGACGGCACCTTGGGCCAGTCGGCCAGCGCGATCCGGCAGGTGAACATCAGCGCGACGACGATGAACAGCTCGGCGCCGAAGCTGACCCACAGCGGCTTCTTCTCGGGCACGCGGCCGCCGAGCCGGCGCAGGCGGCGGCGCCAGGCGATCCAGCAGACGCCGGTCGCGAGCGACGCGAGCGCCAGGATCTCGTTGATCGAAAAGCCGATCTGGACGTCGTTCATGCGGTTGCGGCAGCAGCCCGGAGACGGAAAGCGCGGATTATCGGGGCAGGCGCAAAGGCCCATGCGGCGCGCGGCCGGGCCATGGCGTCAGGCCGATTTCGCCCGGGCCGCGAGCAGCGGCGCGACCAGATCGTGCGCTACCGGGCCGTTCCATTCGAGCTCGCCCAGCACCGACAGGCGCGGCACGCCGCCACGGTCGATCAGCACGGTGGTCGGAAAAACGCGCGGCGTCCATTCGCCGGTGGCGTTGCCATCGCGGTCGAGCAGGATGGGCAGCGAGAACGGGAGCGCCTCCAGAAAGCGCCTGACCGTGGGCAGCGATTCCTTGTAGTTGACCGCGAGGATCGTGAGCCCGTCGCGCTCGTGCTTCGCCGCGAGCAGTTCGAGCGACGGCATTTCGGCACGGCACGGCTCGCACCAGCTCGCCCAGAAATTCAGCGCGACGACCTGGCCCTTGAGCGCCGACAGGCTCCACGCCTTGCCGTCCAGATCGGCCAGGCCCAACGCCGGTGCCGGTTTGCCGTCCGGCCACGGACGCACGACGTGCGCGGCCTGCGCAGGGCGCGGCCAGCCGGCGCCAGCCCATGCGGCGATCGAGGCCAGCGAGGCCGCCAGCACACGGCGACGGCCGGGCT
>DATEFR010000601.1:0-2052 GCA_035280545.1 Burkholderiaceae bacterium
GATGCTGTAGCGCTTGGCGACCTGCTCGGCGGTCTGCAGCATGTTCCAGTAGATCTCGGGCTTGTGTTCGACCAGCCACGGGTCGGCCAGCATGTGCTTGTTCGCCTCGTTCTGCACGCACGAGATCGACTCGACGCCGCCGGCCACGAGGATGTCGCTCTCGCCGGCGATCACGCGCTGCGCGGCCATCGCGATGGTCTGCAGGCCGCTCGAGCAGAAGCGGTTGATCGTGACGCCGCTGGTCGTGATCGGCAGCCCGGCACGCAGCGCGATCTGGCGTGCGATGTTGCTGCCGGTCGCGCCTTCGGGCGTCGCGCAGCCCATCAGCACGTCGTCGACCTCGGCGGCCTCGATGCCGGCGCGCTCGACCGCGGCCTTCACGGCAACGCCGCCCAGCGTCGCGCCGTGCGTCATGTTGAAGGCACCCTTCCAGCTCTTCGCGAGCGGGGTGCGGGCGGTGGAAACGATCACGGCGCTGGTCATGGTGTGGCTCCTCGGGGTCAATGGGTGGCGGCAGGCTGCGGCGCGAGCGGTGTCGCGGCCTGGTAGATGCTGTGGCGCGGCTGCGCGAAGACGTTGCGCAGCAGGGGCTCGAAGTCGGCGATCGTCAGCGTCTCGCCTTTCGGGTCGAACGCCGGGTTGTCGTACAGCGCGCAGAACTCGGCGGTGCGCTCGTAGTGCGGGTGGCCCTTGAACTGGTCGCGCATGTCCCGGTCCAGCCCGATGTGGTGGAAGAAGTAGTAGCCCTGGAAGATGCCGTGGTGCTGCACCATCCACAGGTTCTCGTCGCGGACGAACGGCTTGAGGATCGCCGCGGCGATGTCGAAGTGGTTGTAGCTGCCCAGCGTGTCGCCGATGTCGTGCAGCAGCGCGCACACCACGTACTCGTCGTCGCGGCCGTCCTTCAGCGCGCGCGTCGCGGTCTGCAGCGAATGCGTGTAGCGATCGACCGGAAAACCACCGTAGTCGCCCTCGAGCAGCTTCAGGTGCGCGGCGATGCGCTCCGGCAGTGCACGCGCGAACGGCGCGAACTCGGCGCCGATCTTGCGCCAGTCGTCCTGCGTGCTCTGCTCCATGCGCGTGAAGGTGGCGCGGTCGTTCATTCAGGCCCCCTTGGCCGCCGCGGCGGGCATAGGCTCGGCCGCGTTGCGGATCAGCTGGTGATAGAACTGGATCAGCTCGGCGTAGTTCGCCGTCGAGATGCGCTCGTTGGTGCCGTGGAAGCGCTTCAGGTCATCGGCCTTCGCGCGCACCGGCGAGAACTTGTAGACGTCGTCGGCGATCGCATCGAAGTAGCGCGAATCGGTGGCCCCGATCATCAACCCGGGCGCGACGATCACGTCCGGGTGCAGCTGGCGCAGCGTGCGATTGATCAGCCGGAAGCCCGGCGCATCGGTCGCCGCCACACGCGAGGCTTCGGACCAGCCCGGCCCCTTGACGACCTTGAGCCCGGGCAGCGCCATCACGTGCTGGGTATGCGCGATCACGTCGTCGGTCGTGTCGCCGGGGAACAGCCGGAAGTTGACGACGGCATCGGCCTGAGCCGGCAGCACGTTGTCCTTGTTGCCGGCGTTGAAGATCGTCAGCGCGGTCGTCGTGCGCAGCGTCGCGTTGGTGCTCGCGGTCTTCTGCAGCTCGCGCTGCACCAGCGGCTTGAACAGCCACAGGTTGGACAGCAGCACGCGGTTCAGGCCGCTCATTTCGGGCGCCAGCGTCTCGAACATCTCCTGCGGCAGGCCCTGGATGCCGCCCGGCATAGGCGACGCTTCGAGACGTGCGAGCGCCGCGCTCATCATCCCGATCGCCGACTGCTCGGGCTGCGGCGGCGGCATCGACGAGTGGCCGGGCGTGGCGCGCACGCTCAGCTGCAGACTCAGGTAGCCCTTCTCGGCAACGCCCACCAGCGCGAGCGGCCGGTCGATGCCCTTGAGCAGCCCGTCGGTGATCAGCAAGCCCTCGTCGAGCACGAACTGCAGCCGGATGCCGCGTTCCTTGAACAGCTTGACGGTTTGCGCAGCGCCGCGTTCGCCGCCGATCTCCTCGTCGTGCCCG
>DATEFR010000602.1:0-5781 GCA_035280545.1 Burkholderiaceae bacterium
GGTACGGCAGCGCCTCGCGGGCGTCGGGGTTGCGATACCCGGGTTCGTCGACTCGCTGAAGGGCCAGGTGGACTGGACACCGCTGCTGAAGCCGGCATCGGCAACCGCGCCCCACCCGCTCGCGGCCGCGCTCGGAGAAGCCCTGGGCGTGCCGGTCTTCGTCGAGAACGACGCCAACATGCTCGCGCTGGCCGAGCAGTGGTTCGGCGACGCGGGCGACTTGCCGCATGTCGCGGTCGTCACGCTCGAACATGGCCTCGGGCTCGGCCTGGTGATCGGCGGCGAGCTGTACCGCGGTCACGGCGGACTTGCCGCGGAGCTGGGCCATGTGCAGGTTGAGACCGGTGGGCGGCCTTGCCGCTGCGGCAAGTCGGGCTGTCTCGAAGCCTATGTGGCCCACTACGCGATCGTGCAGCAGGGGCAGGAAGCCGGCCTGATCGCCGCCGAGGGCCCGTTGCCGCCGGCCGCGATCGAAGCGGCCTACCTGGAACTCGCGCGCATCGCGCAGTCCGGCAGCGTGCGGGCCCGCAAGATCTTCGAGCGCCAGGGCCAGTTGCTGGGTCGCTGGGTCGCGAACATGGCCAATCTGATCGCGCCGCAGCTGGTCCTCATCGGCGGCGGCCCGCAGATCGCGACCGATCTGTACGAGCCGGCGCTGCGCGCCGCATTCGACGACGCGCTCGCGCTGCCGCACCGCGGCCGCCTGCCGCTGCACCTGCGCCACCATGGCGACGAGGTCTGGGCACGCGGCGCCGCGGCGCTGGTGCTGCAACGGCTGGACGAGTCGGCGCGCATCGTCGAGGCCGCATCGCGCCACGGCCTGACGCGCAACCCCGCCGGCAGCAGGACTCAACACGTGGGGAGACGGGCCCTCGCATGACGACCCCGGCGCGCCGCAGCCCGTTTCTCCAACCGCGCGCGCCCCAACGACAACACAGGAGACGCACGATGAACCCGAAGATGAAGCTCTTGACCGGCGCACTGCTCGGCATGCTGGGCTCGATGGCCATGGCGCAGACGGTGGTCGGCGTCAGTTGGTCGAACTTCCAGGAGGAGCGCTGGAAGACCGACGAAGCGGCGATGAAGGCGCAGCTCGAGAAGCTGGGCGCGAAGTACGTCAGCGCCGATGCGGGCGGCTCGCCGGAGAAGCAGCTCTCCGATGTCGACGGCCTGATCTCCAAGGGCGCGAAGGCGCTGATCATCCTCGCGATGGACAAGGACGCGATCGTGCCGGCGCTCGCGAAGGCCAAGCAGAAGAGCATCCCGGTCGTCGCCTACGACCGGCTGATCGAGCAGCCCGGCGTCTTCTACATCACGTTCGACAACAAGGAGGTCGGCCGCCTGCAGGCCAAGGGCGTCTTTGCGGCCAAGCCCAAGGGCAACTACGTGATGATCAAGGGCTCGCCGACCGATCCGAACGCCGACTTCCTGCGCGCCGGCCAGGGCGAGGTGCTCGCCGACGCGATCAAGAAGGGCGACGTCAAGATCGTCGGCGAGGAGTACACCGACGGCTGGAAGCCCGAGAACGCGCAGAAGAACATGGAGCAGATCCTGACGCGCAACCAGAACAAGGTCGATGCGGTGGTCGCGTCGAACGACGGCACGGCCGGCGGCGTCGTCGCGGCGCTGTCCGGGCGCGGCATCAAGGGCGTGCCGGTGTCGGGGCAGGACGGCGACCATGCCGCGCTGAACCGCATCGCGCTGGGCACGCAGACCGTCTCGGTCTGGAAGGACGCACGCGAGCTCGGCCGCGAGGCCGCCGCCGCCGCGGTCGACCTGGCCGCGGGCAAGAAGGTGCCGGGTGCGGTGACCTGGTCCGAAGGCGAGAAGAAGGTGCCGATGGAGTCGAAGTTCCTGAAGCCCGTCGCGATCACCGCGGCGAACCTGGATGTCGTGATCAAGGCCGGCTGGATCAAGAAGGAGGAAGTCTGCCGCGGCGTCGATGCGGCCAAGGCGCCGGCCGCCTGCAAGTAACCACGACGCAGCTTCCGCACGCGACGCGCCATGCCGTCCCTGAGCTCGCTGCAGATCAGCGCCCAAGACCTGCGTCTGACGATCATGGCGATCGTGCTGACGGTCATGGCGCTGGTCTTCCACGTGTTGACCGGCAACTTCCTGACGCCGGAGAACCTCTACAACATCGCGCAGCAGACCGCAGTGGTCGGCATCGTCGCGGCGGCGATCGCGCTGATCATCGTCGCGCGCCAGATCGACCTGTCGGTCGGCTCGGTGATGGGCTGCGTCGGCGTGCTGATCGCCTACCTGCAGTACACGGCGAACTGGCACTGGGTCACGGCGTCGCTCGCGGGCCTTGCACTGGCACTCGCGATCGGGATGTACCAAGGCTGGCTCACGTCGTACCTGGGCGTGCCGTCGTTCGTCGTCACGCTGGGCGGGCTGATGTCGTTCCGCGGCGCGGCCTTCCTGGTGGCCGACGGCAAGACCCAGCCGGTCACCGACCCCGTGTTCCTCGCGCTCGGCGGCGGGATCGACGGCGCGCTCGGACCGACGCTGAGCTGGGTGCTGGGCGCGGTGCTCGCGGCACTGATCGTCTGGAACACGCTCGCGCGGCGGCGCAGCCGGCACGCGCACGGCTTCCCGCTGCGGCCCGGCTGGGTGGACGCCGCGCTCGCGGGCGGCTTCGCGCTGCTGGTGTTCCTGTTCGTCGCGGTGATGTGCGCGTACCAGCTGCCCGGAAAGACGCTCGCGCAAGGCATCCCGGTGCCGGTCGTGATCTGGGGCGCGGTCGTGATGACGATGGCCTTCATCGTGCGGCGCACGCGCTTCGGCCGCTATGTCTACGCGATCGGCGGCAATCCCGAGGCGGCGCTGCTGGTCGGCATCCCGGTCAAGCGCGTGACCCTGCAGCTGTTCCTCTTGCTGGCCGCGCTGGTGACGGTCGCCGCGGTCGTCTCGGTCGCGCGGCTGAACGCGGGCACGAACTCGCTGGGCACGAGCATGGAGCTGTACGTGATCGCTGCTGCGGTGATCGGCGGCGTCGCGCTGGCCGGCGGCAGCGGCTCGGTGCTGGGCTCGGTGCTGGGCGCGCTGATCATCCAGTTCCTCGAGAGCGGCCTCTTGCTGATGGACGTCAGCATCGGCAAGCGCATGGTGATCATCGGCCAGGTACTGATCGTCGCGGTCGTGTTCGACGTGCTGTATCGGCGCTGGAGCGGGGAGAGAACGACATGACTCATTCCGCGATAGCGATACTTTCGCGGGTCGGGCGCCGGGCCGCTCCCAAGCCGACCCGCATCCCCTCGGGGGATCGGCCGACGTACTCGTCGGACGAGGGGCTGTCATGACCGGCCCGCTGGTGGAGATCCTGGGCGTGAACAAGGCGTTCGGCGGCGTGCACGCGGTCGAGAACGTCAGCCTGAACCTGTACCGCGGCGAAGTGGTCGCGGTGCTGGGCCACAACGGCGCCGGCAAGTCCACACTGATGAAGATGCTCGCGGGCGCCTACCCGATCGACAGCGGCGAGATTCGCGTCGACGGCCGCATGGCCAAAGTCGATACGCCCTCGGCCTCGCAGGCGCTGGGCATCGAGACGATCTACCAGACGCTCGCACTGGCCGACAACCTGGACAGCGTCGAGAACCTGTTCCTGGGCCGCGAGCTGATGACGCGCTGGAACACGCTGGACGACAACGCGATGGAGAAGGCGGCGCGCACCGTCTTCCAGCGGCTGAACCCGAACTTCAAGAACATCCGCGTGCCGGTGCGCTCGCTCTCGGGCGGCCAGCGCCAGGTCGTCGCGATTTCGCGTGCGCTGTACTTCAACGCGAAGATCCTGATCATGGACGAGCCGTGCGCCGCGCTCGGCCCCGCCGAGACGCGCATGGTGCACGAGCTGGTGCGCCAGCTGAAGGCCGAAGGCGTCGGCATCTTCCTGATCACGCACGACATGCCCGATGTGTTCGGCCTGTCCGAACGACTCGCGGTGATGAAGAACGGCCGCATGGTCGGCGTCTACCGCACCGCGCAACTGACCGAAGACGAGGTGCTCGGCATGATCATCGGCGGCAAGCCGGTGCAGCGTATCGAGCAGTGCCACCAACCCACCGAATCGACCTGAGGCTACACGCCATGAGCAGCACCACCGACGCCAGCAGCACCCGCATCTACGCCGACATCGACACCATCCGCTACGAAGGCCCGCAGAGCACGAACCCGCTCGCGTTCCGCTGGTACGACGCGAAACGCGTCGTGCTGGGCAAGACGCTCGCCGAGCACCTGCGCCCGGCCGCGTGCTATTGGCACAGCTTCTGCTGGGGCGGGCAGGACCCGTTCGCGCTCGCCGGCAACCTGTTCGAGCGGCCCTGGTTCCAGGGCGAGCCGCTCGCGGCCGCGCAACTGAAGCTCGACAACGCGTTCGACTTCTTCGAGCGGCTGACCATCCCGTACTGGTGCTTCCACGACCGCGACGTCGCACCCGAAGGCGCGAGCCTGCGCGAATCGAACGCGAACCTCGACGCGGTGCTCGAGCGCGCCGCGCGCAAGATGGAGGCGAGCGGCGTCAAGCTGCTGTGGGGCACCGCGAACCTGTTCTCGCACCCGCGCTACATGAGCGGCGCGGCAACGAACCCCAACCCCGAGGTCTATGCGTACGCCGCCGCGCAGGTCAAGCACGTGCTCGAATGGACCCAGCGCCTGGGCGGCGCGAACTACGTGCTGTGGGGCGGGCGCGAAGGCTACGAGACGCTGCTGAACACCGAGCTGAAGCGCGAACTCGACCAGTACGGGCGCTTCCTCACCGCGGTCGTCGAGCACAAGCGCAAGATCGGCTTCGACGGCACGATCCTGATCGAGCCCAAGCCGCAGGAGCCGACCAAGCACCAGTACGACTACGACGTCGCGACGGTCTATGGCTTCCTGCAGCGCTACGGTCTCGAGAAGGAGGTCAAGGTCAACATCGAGGCCAACCATGCAACGCTGTCCGGCCACAGCTTCGAGCACGAGATCGCAACCGCGGTCGCGCTGGGCATCTTCGGCTCGATCGATGCGAACCGCGGTGACGAGCAGCTCGGCTGGGACACCGACCAGTTCCCGAACAACCACGTCGCGCTGATGCCGGCGATGCTGGAGCTGATCCGCGGCGGCGGCTTCACGACCGGCGGGATGAACTTCGACGCGAAGGTGCGGCGCCAGAGCATCGCGCCGCGCGACCTGTACGAAGGCCACGTCGGCGGGCTGGACACGCTGGCGCGCGGGTTCCTGTGCGCCGCGGCGCTCTACGAGTCCAAGGAGATCGAAGACGCCAAGCGCGCGCGTTATGCCGCGTGGGACGGCGAGCTGGGCCGCACCATCCAGGGTGGCGCGAGCCTCGAAGCGCTCGCCCAGCTCGTCGATTCGCAGGCGCTGTCACCGCACCCGCGCTCGGGCCAGCAGGAGCGCTACGAGAACATCGTCAACCGCTACGCCTGAGCGCGCTGGGTCCGATCAACCTGCGCTCTCGGGGAACACGAACACGCTGTGCGCGTGGCCGCTGTCGGTCACGTGCACCCTGTGCTCGGGCAGCTGGTGACCCTTCAGCGAGGCGCTGACCGTGTAGTCGCCCGCCGGCAGCCGCACCAGCATGAACGGGCCATCGGCATGCTGATCGAGCACGGTCGTGCCGTGGCGATCCGCGATGCGCACATGCGCGTCGGCCGTGTACTCGTCGCGCTGGCCCGAGTGCTCGTACAGCTCGACGATCAGCGGGAAGCGCTTGAACGCCGCCTGGAAGCGCTGCGCCTCGCCGTCCGACACGCCGCCCGAGACGAACGACACGATGCCCTG
>DATEFR010000603.1:0-4918 GCA_035280545.1 Burkholderiaceae bacterium
GTCGTCATTGCTCAGGCGCGGCACGCCGGCGCCCGACCCTGACGCGAGCAAGCCGACCTTGGTGTAGGTCGCGAGCTTGTCACGCGTGTCGACGATGTCCAGGTTGCGCATCGTCAGCTGGCCGATGCGGTCGGCGGGCGAGAACATGGACTCGCCCTTCTCCATGGTCAGCCGCTCGGGCTTGTAGGTCAGGTTGGGCGACTCGGTGTTCAGCAGCGAGTAGTCGTTGCCGCGGCGCAGCTCGACCGTCACCTCGCCGCTGATCGCGCGCGCGACCCAGCGCTGCGCGGTCTCGCGCAGCATGATGGCCTGCGGGTCGAACCAGCGGCCCTGGTACAGCAGCCGGCCGAGGCGCCGGCCGTTGTCGCGGTATTGCTCGATCGTGTCCTCGTTGTGGATGCCGGTGACGAGACGCTCGTACGCGATGAACAGCAGCGCGAGCCCGGGCGCCTCGTAGATGCCGCGGCTCTTCGCTTCGATGATGCGGTTCTCGATCTGATCGCTCATGCCCAGGCCATGGCGCCCGCCGATCTCGTTGGCCTTCAGGATCAGGTCGACCAGGTTCGGGTACTCGACGCCGTTCAGCGCAACCGGCCGGCCCTCGTCGAAGCGCACCCGCACCTCCTCGGCCTTGACCGCGACCTCGTCACGCCAGAACGCGACGCCCATGATGGGCTGCACGATCTTGATGCCGCTGTTCAGGTGCTCGAGGTCCTTGGCCTCGTGGGTCGCGCCCAGCATGTTCGAGTCGGTCGAGTACGCCTTCTCGGCCGACATCTTGTAGGCGAATCCGCTTTGCGTCATGAACGCCGACATCTCCGCGCGCCCGCCGAGCTCGTCGATGAACGCCTGGTCCAGCCACGGCTTGTAGATCTTCAGGCTCGGGTTCGCGAGCAGGCCGTAGCGGTAGAAGCGCTCGATGTCGTTGCCCTTGAACGTGCTGCCGTCGCCCCAGATGTGGACGTCGTCGTCCTTCATCGCGGCCACCAGCATCGTGCCGGTCACCGCGCGGCCCAGCGGCGTCGTGTTGAAGTAGGTCACGCCGGCGGTCGTGATGTGGAAGGCGCCGCTTTGCAACGCCGCGATGCCTTCGGCGGCGAGCTGCGCGCGGCAGTCGACCAGGCGCGCCTTCTCGGCGCCGTAGAGCAGCGCCTTGCGCGGGATCTCGTCGTAGTCGGGCTCGTCGGGCTGGCCGAGGTTGGCCGTGTAGGCGTACGGAAGCGCGCCCTTGAGCTTCATCCAATGGAGCGCGGCGCTGGTGTCGAGGCCGCCGGAGAACGCGATGCCGACTTTCTGGCCGGCGGGCAGGTGCTGCAGGATGGTTGCCATGGGTGTGCAAAGGGAGCGAACCGCGTATTTTCGGCCCTTTTTGACCCATGGCCGCCGGGTCGGCGCTCAGACCGAATAAGGCGTCTCCGGCAGCGGCGTACGGAAGCTGACGTTCAGCAGGTTCCAGAAGGTGATCGTGCCGATCACGAAACCCAGCTCGGCGATCTCGGCGTCGCTGAAGTGCGCCTTGAGCTGCGCGAAGTCGGCGTCGCTGGGGTCGCGCTGCGGGATCGCGGTGACGGCCTCGGCCCAGTTCAGCGCGGCGCGTTCGCGCTCGCTGAAGAACGGCGCCTCGCGCCAGCCGGCGACCGCGTTGACATGGCGCGGGTTCACGTCCTGCTTCAGCAGATCGGCCCAGTGCATGTCGATGCAGAACGCGCAGCCGTTGATCTGCGAGACGCGCAGCTGCACGAGGTCGATCAGCCGCTTGCCGAGGGCGGCGCTGCCGTTGGCGGTCTGCGACAGGTTGAACAAGGCCTTCAGGGCCTTGGGCGCGTGGGTCTGGTAGTCGATGCGGGCAGCGTGTGTCATGGTGCGTGTGTCCTCGGGGTTGCGGAACGCCGCCGCTTGCGGCCTTCCATGCACCCTAGACGCGGCAGACCCCGCGCTTGTGACAGCGCCCGTGACGAAGCAGCCGAAGACAGGCGGCGCTGCTAGCGCTGCGCCGCGCGCCGCGGCTTGGGCGCCGCCGCCGGCTTGGTTGCCGCAGGCACCGAACGCCGCTGGCGCTCTTCGCGTGCCTGCGCGAGCAAGCCATCCAGCGCCGCGTCGTCCACGCCCATCAGCGCGCAGAAGTTCGCGCGTGTCAGGGTCGACGTCTCGAACGTGCGCAACAGGCGGGCGCGTTCCACGCGCTGCTGGCCCTCGGCTTCGCGCTGCGTGTACTCGGCCTCGCGGCGGGCGTGTTCGGCCTTGCGCTGCGACTCGATGATCTGGGTCCGGCGCTGCTGCTGGACGGCGCGTCGGCGCTGCAGCTCGGCCACCGCCGCCTGCCGATGCTCCGCGCTCAACTCGCCGGCCTGCGCACCGTCCAGATCGAAGCGATGCGTGGCCTCCGCCAGGGCTTTCAGGTACAGCGTGTGCGTCGTGTGTCGATGCAGGAAGGCCGACAGCGCCCGCTTCGAGAAGGTGTCGGGCACGCGCGCCTGGATGTCGGCCGCGATGCGCAGCTTCAGCGGCCGGTGCACGTCCTTGCCGAAGACGGCGGGAAATCGGCTGGCCAGCAGCGTCGCGCACTCGGCGGGCGACAGGTCCGAGGGCGGCTGCTGTTGCGGCGCGCTCGGTGCGGTTTCGGGTGGAGTCTCGTTCTCGGGATTCATCATTCGCGCGGGGCGACGCTTTCAGGGGCCGACGCGGGGCGCCGGATCTTCGTGACGGAGGGCGCGGGTTCGGAGACGCCGACCGAACTGCGCATTTTGAGGCTCGGATCGAGGAACACGCCGTCGAGGCTGACCGGCGCACCGGATGCTCGCACGGTGCCGGATCGAGCACGATCCGTCCGCGATCCCGACGTGCCGCGCGAGATGCCTTCCGGCGGCTCGCCGCCCGAAAACACGACCTGCGTGCAGCCCGTGTCGTCGTGGGAGGTGATCATGCTGGCGCCGCGGCCGAAGCGCGCCGGCAGCGTTTCGCTGTAGGGTCGCGACAGGTCGACCGGCGTCGTCGTCGAGCGATAGACGATGCCGTTGCCGACATACACCGTGTAGCACGCCGCCCGCGCCGGCAAGGCCGATGCGGCGCCCAGCAGCGTCAGGCCGATCATCAGGGGCAGTCTCATGATGAAAACCTCCTTCTCAGGCCAGGATCGTAGCCCGGTCGCGAACGGTTTTCACGGCTGCGCCGTGGCGGCGATGTGGGCCAGCTTGTCCGGGTTGCGCACCGCGTAGATCGCGAGGATGCGTTCGCCGTCGGTCGCGAAGGCCTGTGCCGATTCGAGCTGGCCGTCGATGTAGCGCAGCACGCCGGCTTCGCCGTTGATCGTCACGAGGCGATAGCGGACGCGCTCGCCCAGCCGCAGGAACTGCGCCCAGTACAGGTTCGCGATGCGGTCGTCGCCATGCAGCGCATGGCGGAATGCCGCGACCTTGCCGCCGCCGTCGCCGACCAGCTCGACATCGTCGGCGAGCAGCGCCTTGATCGCATCGCGCTGCCCCGTCTGCGCGGCGGCGACGAACTTTTCGAGCAGCCGGCGGTGCGTGTCGCGCGGCACGTCGAAGCGCGGCCGCTGCTGGCGCACGCGTTCCGCCGCGCGGTGCACCATCTGCCGGCATGCCGCCTCGCTCTTGCCGAGCATCGCGGCGATCTCGGGATAGTCGTGGTCGAACACCTGGCGCAGCAGGAACGCCGCACGCTCCTCGGGCGCGAGACGCTCCAGCACAAACAGGAACGCAACCGACAGATCGCTGGCCCATTCGGCCACCGCCTCGGGCGTGCGCTCGTCGACCGGCTCGAGGGCGGGGGTCTCGCGGCCGTCTCCCATCAGCGGCTCCGGCAGCCACCAGCCGACATAGCGCTCGCGCTCGACCTTCGCGGCGCGCAGCCGGTCGATCGCGAGGCGCGTCGTCACCGTGACCAGCCAGGCCTCGGCGGACGCCAGCGCAGTGCGGTCCGCGTCGCGCCAGCGCAGCCAGGCGTCCTGCACCACGTCCTCGGCATCGGCGCGCATGCCCAGCATCCGGTACGCGATGCCGAACAGGCGCGGTCGCAGGCGGTGAAACGTTTCGTCGGAGGCGGCGTCGGCAGCGAGGCCGGTCGAAGGCGTCGTCGGGTTCGTCATGGCACGGAGATTGTGGCGAGCGAGCCGGGGCCCTGTCTCATCCAGACGAATGGCGAGCCTTGTTCGTGACAGCCCGCGGCGGACGGCGTTCTTCTTCGTCGACGGCCAGCGGCGGCGCGACCTGTTCCAGCGCCAGCCGCTCGGCGGCGACCGCGAAACGCCACGCGACCAGCCCGGCCAGCAGCATCAACGCCGCCCCGATCGCGTAGCCGGCCGCGATGGCGCTCCGATTGCCGCTGTCGATCAGCATCTCGAACAAGGCCGGCGCGACGAAACTGCCGACGACGATGCCGGCCGCATGGAACACCGCGATCGCGAACGCCCGCATCTCGAGCGGGAAGGTTTCGCTCGCGGTCAGGTAGGCCGCGCTCGCCGCCGCCGAGGCGAAGAAGAACACGACCGAGCAGCACAGCGTCAGGCGGCGCGCGTCCAGCCCGTTCTCGGCGAACGCCCAGCCGGTGGCGGCCAGGCCCAGCGCCGACAGTGCGCAGGTCAGCGCGATCATCGGGCGCCGCCCGTGGCGGTCGAACAGCGGGCCGAGCAGCAGCGGCCCCAGCGCGGCAGCCAGCGCCAGCAGGAAGACAGACAGGCCGAGCCGCGTCTCGTCGATGCCGTTGAAGCGGGTCAGCACCCGTGCATGACTGGCGACGATCGCGACGTAGAAGAACGCCTGCGCGACCATCAGCGTCAGCGCGACCAGGCCGCGGCTGCGAAAGCGCACGACCAGGGCCTGCAGCACATGCACCAGGCTCGCCGACGGCGCGGCGCCGACGGCAGGCGTGCGGCCGCGCGGACCGGCCGCTGCGTCGAGCG
>DATEFR010000604.1:0-4431 GCA_035280545.1 Burkholderiaceae bacterium
CCGAACGAGTTCACGCAGCGGCTGGTCGATGTGTACGGCCGCGTGCCGCAGCTCGTCAGCCATCTGCACCTGCCGGTGCAGCACGGCAGCGACCGCATCCTGATGGCGATGAAACGCGGCTACACCGCGATGGAATACAAGAGCACGGTGCGCAAGCTGCGCGCGGTGCGGCCCGGCATCAGCCTGTCGAGCGACTTCATCATCGGCTTCCCGGGCGAGACCGACGCCGACTTCGCTCAGCTGATGAAGCTGATCGAAGACGTCGGCTTCGACGACAGCTTCAGCTTCGTCTTCAGTCCGCGCCCCGGCACGCCGGCCGCGGCGCTGCACGACGACACGCCGCACGACGTCAAGCTGAGGCGGCTGTACCAGGTGCAGTCGGCCATCTCGGCGCACGCCAAGACGATCAGCGAATCCCGCCTCGGCACGGTCCAGCGTGTGCTGGTCGAAGGGCCGTCGCGCAAGGATCCGAACGAGCTCAGCGGGCGCACCGAGTGCAATCGCATGGTCAGCTTCAAGGGCCCGGCGCGGCTGGTGGGTCGAATGATCGACGTGACCATCACGCAGACCAACCCGCATTCGCTTCGCGGCGAGGTGCTGCAGCGGCAGCCGGATGAAGCGGTGACCAGCGCGCTACCGGCCTGACGGTCGCCTCGGCAGGGTCAGCGCCGGCCGACCCCGAAGCCGAACCACCACAGGCTCAGCGCGCAGGCCAGCACCATCGCAGCATAGGTCGCGATGCGGCCGTCGGCGCCGAAGTAGATCAGCCCGAGCGTCAGCACCAGCGCCGAGCACGCCGTGGCCCAGATCGCGAGCCGCGACCAGCCCACGCCCTGCAGGCCGCGACGCCACAGCAGTTTCGCGATCAGCGGGGTCAGCAGCCCGACGCCGAACGCGGGCGCGAAGAAGTTGAGCAAGTGCCAGAGTGCATCGAGGGGTCCCACGCGTTGTTGTCCCTTCACGTCCGTCGATAGCGGCGCGAATTTTATAATCTGGATTGACGAGTATTCCCGGAGACTCATGAGCGTCTTCACGCTGGGCCTGAATCACACGACCGCACCGCTGGACCTGCGCGGCCGGTTTGCGTTCGCGCCCGAGCAGCTCGTGCCGACCTTGCAGCAGTTTCGCGAGCGGCTGCAGCGCACGAGCGAAGTCGCGATCGTGTCGACGTGCAACCGCACCGAGCTGTACGTAGGCGCCGCGCCGGCGCTCGTGACCCCGGCCGTCGACTGGCTGGCCGGCGTCGGCGGCGTCTCGAGCCAGACGCTGCGCGAGCACTCCTACGTGCTCGAGGGCGGGGCCGCGGCGCGGCACGCATTCCGCGTCGCGAGTGGACTGGACTCGATGGTGCTCGGCGAGCCGCAGATCCTCGGTCAGCTGAAGCAGGCGGTGCGCGAGGCGGAGACCGCCGGCACGCTGGGTGGCGCCCTGCACCAGATGTTCCAGCGCTCGTTCGCGGTCGCCAAAGAGGTGCGCACGGCGACCGAGATCGGCGCGCATTCGATCAGCATGGCCGCCGCGGCGGTGCGGCTCGCCTCGCAGCTGTTTGAGGACTTGCGCGACACCAAGGTGCTGTTCGTCGGGGCCGGCGAGATGATCGAGCTGGTCGCGACGCATTTCGCGGCGCGCCACCCGAAGGCGATGGCGGTCGCGAACCGCACGCTGGAGCGCGGCGAGAGGCTCGCCAGCCGCTTCGGTGCCGAGGCGCTGCGGCTGGTCGACCTGCCGAACCGGCTGGCCGAGTTCGATGCGGTGATCTCGTGCACCGCGAGCTCGCTGCCGATCATCGGCCTCGGTGCGGTCGAGCGCGCGCTGAAGCAGCGCAGGCACCGGCCGATGTTCATGGTCGACCTCGCGGTACCGCGCGACATCGAACCCGAAGTCGCGCGGCTGCACGACGTGTACCTCTACACCGTCGACGATTTGTCCGGCCTGGTGCAAAGCGCCGGCGAGAAGCGCCAGGCCGCGGTCCAGCAGGCCGAGGCGATCATCGAGACCGGCGTGCAGAGCTTCGAGCACTGGCTGGCGCAGCGCGGCACGGTGCCGCTGATCCAGGCACTGCACGTGCAGGCCGACGAATGGCGCGCAACCGAGATCGCGCGCGCGCGCAAGATGCTCGCGAAGGGCGAGGAGGTCGACTCGGTGCTGGAAGTGCTCGCGAAGGCGCTGACGCAGAAGATGCTGCACGGCACGCTCGCCGAGCTGCATGCGGCCGATGCCGAACACCGCGCAGCGCTCGCGCAGACCGTCTCGCGCCTGTTCCTGCGCCAGGACGCGCGACTGCCGCCGACCGACGAGCGCCGTTGAAACCCTCGCTGCGTCAGCAATTCGAGCGCCTCGCGCTGCGCCTCGTCGAGCTCGACGCGACGCTGGGCGACCCCGGCGTCGCGAGCGACATGAAGCGCTTTCGCGAGCTGACGCGCGAGCATGCCGAGGTGTCGTCGCTGGTCGAGCGATTCCGTCGCTTCGAGCAACGCGAGCGAGATCTCGCCTCGGCGCAGGAGATGGCGCAGCAGTCCGCCGACGACGCCGAGATGCGCGAGCTCGCGCAGGAAGAGGCGGCCGCGGCGCAGGCCGATGTCGAACGCCTGGATCTGGAGCTGCAGACCGCACTGCTGCCGCGCGACCCGGACGATGCACGCAACGCATTCATCGAGATCCGCGCCGGCACCGGCGGCGACGAATCGGCTCTGTTCGCGGCCGATCTCGCGCGCATGTACCTGCGCCATTGCGAGCGCCGCGGCTGGCGCAGCGAGCTGATGTCCGAGAGCGTCAGCGACCTCGGCGGCTACAAGGAAGTGGTGTTTCGCGTCGAGGGCGACGACGTCTACGCGCGGCTCAAGTTCGAATCCGGCGGGCACCGCGTGCAGCGTGTGCCGGTCACCGAGACGCAAGGCCGCATCCACACCAGCGCCTGCACGGTCGCCGTGCTGCCGGAGCCGGACGAGGCCGAAGAGGTGCAACTGAACCCCGCCGAGCTGCGCATCGACACCTTCCGGGCGAGCGGCGCCGGCGGCCAGCACGTCAACAAGACCGACAGCGCGATCCGCATCACGCACCTGCCGACCGGCATCGTCGCCGAATGCCAGGACGACCGCTCGCAACACCGCAACAAGGCCAAGGCGATGGCCGTGCTGGTCGCGCGGCTGCGCGACAAGGAGCGCAGCGAACGCGCCGCGAAGGAGGCGGCGACGCGCAAGGGCCTGATCGGCAGCGGCGACCGCAGCGACCGCATCCGCACCTACAACTTCCCCCAGGGCCGGGTGACCGATCACCGGATCAACCTGACGCTGTACAAGCTGCAATTCATCCTCGACGGCGACCTGGACGAGGTCACCGCAGCCCTGCAGGCGGCACGTGCGGCCGAGCAGCTTGCCGCGCTGGAGAGCGGCCAGAACGGCGGCGCAGGATGACGCTGGCCGACGCGCTGCGCGAGGCACGCGCCGCGAACGTCGAGCGGCTCGATGCACAGCTGCTGCTCGCGCGGTTGCTCGGCCGGCCGCGCAGCTGGCTGTTGGCGCATGACGACGCGATGCTGAACGCCGAGCAGACGGCGGCATGGCGCGACCTGCTGGCACGCCGCGCCGCGGGCGAGCCGCTCGCGTATCTGCTGGGCGAGAAGGAGTTTCATGGGCTGATGCTGCAGGTGGACAGCCGCGTGCTGGTGCCGCGCCCGGAGACCGAGCACCTGGTCGACTGGGCGCTCGAGTTGCTGGCCGGTCCGCTGCGCGACCGCATGTCGCCGCGTGTGGTGGACCTCGGGACCGGCAGCGGCGCCATCGCGATCGCGGTCAAGCATGCCTGGCCAACGGCCGACGTGACGGCCACCGACGCGAGCGAGGCCGCGCTGACCGTTGCCGGCGACAACGCGCAGCGCCTGGGCCTCGCGATCCGCTGCGCCGCGGGCTCATGGTGGGACGCCGTGCCGCATGCCGCGAATGACGCCGGCTTCGACCTCGGGCTCAGCAATCCGCCGTACATCGCCGGACGCGATTCGCACCTGCTTGCGCTGCGCCACGAGCCGGCTGCGGCGCTCACGCCCGGTGGCGACGGGCTGGACGCGTTGCGCGCGATCGTCGCCGGCGCACCTCAGCGGCTCGCGCGCGGCGGCTGGCTGCTGGTCGAACACGGCTTCGATCAGGGCGATGCAGTGCGAACGTTGCTCCGAACACACGGTTTCGCGGCGATCGAAACCCGTTCCGACCTGGCCGGGCACCCCCGCTGCAGCGCCGGCCAGCGCCGGTGAGACGGGCGGCGAGGAGCCGCGTCAAACTACCGGTTTCGGGGAGAACGTTTCGCGACGAAACTCAACACGAACAGGGAGCCCGGGCGTAGCATGCTTTCGAAAGGCGTCGCCGCCCGTCGCTTCCACGGCCCGACCGCCTCGCCGCCAAGGAGCCTGCCATGCGTCGGTCGTCATGCGTGCTTGCT
>DATEFR010000605.1:0-2472 GCA_035280545.1 Burkholderiaceae bacterium
GCGTGACGCCGCGCTTCGGCGGCCGAGCCCCGGAGCTCGAAGACGACGAAACGCTGGAACGCATCGGCCGCTTCATCGGGCGATTGCATGCGGTCGGGGCACAACGTAATTTCCAGCATCGGCTGGCCCTGACTCCGGACATCTTCGGAGTTGCCAACCGCGATTGGCTGCTGGCCCAAGGGATCATCCCGCCCGAAGCCGAATCAGCCTGGCGTGACACGGCCGATGCCGCGCTTGCCGCCGTGCGCGACGCATTCGCCGCGGATGCCGCGCCTCGTGCGCTGCGCCTGCATGGCGACTGCCATCTGGGCAACCTGCTGTGGAGCGATGCCGCCGGCCCGCACTTCGTCGACCTGGACGACGCCGTGATGGGCCCGGCCGTACAGGACCTGTGGATGCTGCTGGCCGGCGACCGCGCGACAGCCCGGCGCCAGCTCGCCTCGGTGCTCGAGGGCTACGAGGCATTCCGCGAATTCGATCGTCGCGAGCTCCGCCTGATCGAGCCGCTGCGCACGCTGCGGATGATCCACCACAGCGCCTGGATCGCACGCCGCTGGGCCGATCCGGCGTTCCCGATCGCGTTCCCGTGGTTCGAAAGCCCCGCGTACTGGGCCGAGCAGACGACCCGGCTGCGCGAGCAACTCGTGGCGATGGCGGAACCGCCTTTACGCTAATTCGCCGAAAGCAACTCTACGGGTCCACCCGAATGAGGGATGGTGCCGGGGCAACCTTTCGTTACGATCCGTTGTCCCCGTGTAGTCCTCTCCCGTCATCGAAAGCTGTACCCCATGCAACGCCTCTTCATCGCCCTCGCGCTCGCTGGCCTGGCTAGCGTTGCCGGTGCGCAGCCGGCTGACGCAGCAGAGGCAGGTCGCAGCCTTTACGACGGTCAGGCGCTGGCACTCGCCGGTGTCGCCGCAGTCGTGTTTCTTGCGGTCCGTAGGCGTCGTCCCTGAAGCCGACGCGCAAGCATCACGAAAAAGCCGGCCTCGTGCCGGCTTTTTGCTGCGCGGCTGCGACGCAACGCCGGACGTACTCACCGTGAGTACACTCGCCGGGTGCGCACTTCGTCCATCGACCTGATCACGTGCCATCCGGCATTCGGGCTGGATGACACCGCCGGTGCGCGCAAACAGAAAAAACAGCAGCTCGTCTGACCGGAGCGGCTGTGCCGTTCGCAGACGAGCGTTCGGCACGGCCCAAGACGCGACGCGGCACCCCTGCTCGCAGCATTCAAGACGCCAACCCTGAGCTCGCCTCGACGGACTTCGACGGTCTCGTCCAGAGGAACAGGTATGCACGCGTTTTCAGGGATCTGGGTGCCGGTGGTGACTCCTTTTGCGGCCGACGGTTCGGTCGACCTGCAGGGTCTCGCGAGGTTGGTCGACCGATTGGTCGAAGCCCGCATCCACGGCTTGGTGGTTTGCGGTACGACCGGCGAAGCCGCGACATTGAGCGACGACGAGCAGGCGCAGGTATTGCGAACCGTTTGCGCCGCAGCCGGCGACACGCCGATCGTCATGGGAATAGGCGGCGTCTCGCCGAGCGAGGTTGCCGCACAGTGCGCGCGCTGGCGCGATGAACGCGTTGTCGGCTTCCTGGTACCGCCGCCGTCGTACGTGCGGCCGTCGCAGCGAGGCATCGTCGACTTCTATACGCAGGTCGCCGCGGCGGCCGCGCCGCGCGCGCTGCTCGTCTACGACATCCCCTACCGCACCGGCGTCGCGCTCGAACTCGCCACCTTGCGCGAACTCGCCGAGGTGCCGGGCATCGTCGGGATCAAGGACTGCGGCGGCGACCCTCGCAAGACCCAATCGCTGATCGCCGACGGTCGCCTGGTCGTGCTGGCCGGCGAAGATCACCAGATCTTCACCACGTTGTGCCAAGGCGGCAACGGCGCGATCGCCGCGAGCGCGCACCTGCACCCGGCGCGGTTCGTCGCGCTGTACGACGCGGTGCGCGCGAGCCGGCTCGATGAGGCGCGCCATCTGCACCACGGCCTCGCGCCGCTGGTGCAGGCGCTGTTCACCGAGCCCAGCCCCGGCCCTGTGAAGGCCGTGCTCGCCGCGCTGGGCGTCATCGGCAGAACCTTGCGCGCCCCGATGACATCTCCCAGCGACTCGACCACCGGCGCCGCGCTGACCGCCTACGCCGCCGCCGAGCGCTCGCTCAAGCCGTCAGCAGCGCATTGACCCGCTTGACGTACGCAGCCGGATCCTCGAGCTGCCCGCCTTCGGCGAGCAGCGCCTGATCGAACAGGATGTGCGCGAGATCGTCGAAGTGCTCGCTGGTCTCGAGCCGCTTCACAAGCGCGTGCTCGGCGTTGACTTCCAGCGTCGGCTGCGACTTCGGCGCGTTCTGCCCGGCCTGCTTCAGCATGCGGGCGAGGTGACCGCTGATGTCGCCCTCCTCGACGACCAGGCAGGCCGGCGAATCGACCAGCCGCGTCGTCACGCGCACGTCCTTCGCGCG
>DATEFR010000606.1:0-2590 GCA_035280545.1 Burkholderiaceae bacterium
ACCGGATCGAGTTCGCGGCGCATGCGGGCCGCGGCAGCACCTTCGTCAGCCAGACAATGCTGGGCGCGAACGGGAAGCTGATCGGATAACGCTCGCCCGAGGCGCGAGCTCACCCCCTAACCTGCAGCCGCGGTACGTGGCCAGGTGGCGCGGCCTTTTGCGTACATGCAGAACGAGGGCAATCCTCGATCAACTGAATGGAGCATGTCTTGAACTACCTGAGCACCTCGATCGCCGCCCTTCTGGCGACCCTGGCCACCGCCACGACCGCCGTGGCACAACAACAAGCGGAGCACCCGATGGGCGACCACCCCGCCGTGATCGTGAAGCGGAACTGGTCGCAACGGCCGATCGACTACGCGGCCACCTTCTATCCGCATCCGGCCTGGCTCTACCTGACGTCGGAGCCGTTCCCGGGGGCGATGGACGCGCCCATCGTCGCCGCTGTCGATCGCGGTCGGCACAACACACCGGTCGCGTCGGCACGCACGACCGCCGTCGCCACGTCCACCAAGTAATCGCACGGCAAGCCGTTCGAGCCATCGGCTAACGCATGGGCGTCCCGACGCGCGCAAAGCACACGTGGCGTGCCGCAGCATCGGGCTCGACCGCCTGCATCAGGCTTTCTGCTTCGGCCGCGATCTCGTCGCGCTGCGCCGCACTCAGCTTCACGAACGGTTCGACCGTCGCGACCACACGGTCCTTCTCGCGTTCGACCTGCCAGGTCGCGCGCACGAAGCCGTCGACCAGCACGACCGGCTTGATCAGGCCGTTGACGCCGAACACGCGCGCACGGTCGGCATCGGCCAGCACGCGGCGCCGGTCGGCATGCGACAGCAGCAGGTTGTCGAACCCGGGCAACAGCCGCGCCGGCGCGGGCGTGTCCGGGTCTGGCAGCCGCGTGCGTGCGAGGTCGTAGAGCAAGGTGCGGCCGTCGTCGCTCCGATAGCGGCGCAGCGTGGGCGCCAGGCGATCCAGCACGGGCTTCAGCTGGGTCAGCCCGCACCAGGTCGCGATGTCGGCCGCGCTGGCCGGGCCGAATGCGGCGAGATAGCGGCACACGAGCTGCGCCAGCGGATCGTGGTCCGCAGGTGCCGGCTTCGCGCGCGCGGCCGCACCGGCCAGCCACACATCGGCTGGGCACAGCGCGGCGTTCTTGTGCGAGCCCCAGGTGCCGGCCGGCGGCACGTGCACCAGCGGCAACTGGCAGCGCGCGGCCACCGCGAGCGCGGTCGGATCGCGGCCGCGGTAGGTCTGCGCGAGCCAGATGCCGAGCTCGCCGGTCGCGACCGGCTCGTGCGCGAGCCGGTCGTGTGCCGCCGCGGCCAGCTCTTGCAAGTCGAGGCCGTTCAGGTGCCGCGCGTGGGCGCTGTGGCGCAGGCCGCGTTCGAGCACCGGCTGCAACACGGGCCGCAACACGAGCAGGTCGGCTGCGCTGACCAGGTGCAAGGTGCTGCGCATCAGCGCGCAGCGCACGATGCGGCGTTGCACGATCAGCGCGGTCAACGCGCCGAACGAGAAGCCGGCCAGGCGCGCCCACAGCGCGAGGTAGGGCGGATTCGGCGCCTGCGCCTGCAGCCCGACCAGATGCTCGAGCGCCTTCACGATCGTCGCCGCACGGCGCTGCAGGAGCCACTGGCGCTGCAGCGTCGCGCGGTTCAGTGCGCGCGCGCTCAAGGTCGGGATCGAGGCGGCGGCACGGCTGGGCATCGGCGGCGATTGTGCGCGACGGCTCGGCGGCGGCATCGGCATCGGGGTCATCGCGCTTGTTCCAAAGCCGCCTTCGGGGCAGCATGGCCCGCAGACTCACTCATGCCGCGCGACGCAACGCGCGCGCTTGCCATGACCGCTGCACCCCGCCGGCGCTTTCTCGAAACCTTGTTCGGCAGCGCAGCCCTGCTCGCCGGTTGCGGCGGCGGAGGCGGTGACGCCGGCAGTCCGGCACCGGCGCCCTCGCCCGGCATGCAGCCTTCCCCGCCGGTCGACGGCCCGGCCTGGACGAACTTCGGTGGCAATGCGCAGCACACGGCACGCAGCGCGATCGCCACGCAGGATCTCGCGACGATCCACTGGCAGGCCAGCGTCGATCTCGCGCCGCCGTACCGCCCGAACGGCGCACTGCTCGCGCACTATGCGGCGCCGGTGATCACCTCGCACAACACCGCGCTGGTGCCGGTCAACACCGGCAGCGGGTTTCGAGTCGAGGCACGCGCCGGCGGCAACGGCGTCGTGATCTGGAGCGCGACCACCGACTACGTGATGCCGCCGCACAACTGGGTGCCCAGCTACAACCTCGCGCTGACCAGCGCGAACCGCGTCTATGCACCCGGTGCCGGCGGCAAGCTGCTGTATCGCGACAACGCCGACAGCAGCAGCAACTCGACCGGCAACTGGCAGACGCTGGTCTTCTACGGCGCCAGCGCCTACAGCGCGGCCCCCACCCCCTACGACCAGACCGTGTTCATCAACACGCCGATCACCGTCGATGCGCAAGGCACCGTGTACTTCGGCTTCATGGTCACCGGCTCGAACCCCGGCAACCTCACGAGCGGCGTCGCACGCATCGCCGCCGACGGCACCGGCTCGTGGG
>DATEFR010000607.1:0-4376 GCA_035280545.1 Burkholderiaceae bacterium
GGCTGAACGTGCAGTTCCGCGACATCCCGGTGACCGCCGGGGGCACGCTGAACCTGACGGCCGGCTACATCCGCGGCGACTTCAACGACAAGAAGAACAGCTATGCGCTGGGGGCGCTGTACAACCAGAAGTTCGGCACCCTGACCAACTCGGTCTTCCTGCAAGGCTCCAACGGCCACGCCGACCTGCGCGGCAAGTTCTACGCGCTCAACGGCACGACCACCACCACCACGGGCAGCCCGTTCATCTGCACCACCACGCCCAACGCCGACGGCAGCTGCCCGACGGCCAACCTCGCGCCCAACCCGAACCAGACCACCACCACCTCGACCGCGTTCAACTCCGGGGCCAAGCAGTTCCGCATCGTCGATGCGATCAACTGGCAGAGCGGTCCGTTCGGCGGCCAGGCGCTGGTGGGCTACCAGACGACCAAGCCCGAGGACACGGGGCTGACGACCAAGAACCTCGCGCTGGGCGGGCGGCTGTCGTATGGGGTGGCGAAGAACATCAAGCTGTACGGTGACTTCAACATCGCCACGCTGAAGACCGACGGCTCGGAGAAGCAGCGCCTGGACAAGCAGACGATCGCGGTGGCGGTGGCACCGAACACCGACTTCTGGAGCCGCCCCGAGGTGCGCCTGTACCTGACCCGCGTGGGCGGCAACGACGCCTACAAGGCCACCGGCGCCTTCGGCACGCGCTCCAGCGCCATCCTCGCGGGCGTCCAGGTCGAGGCCTGGTGGGAGTAATCCGCTCCCGCTGAATTCGCGGGGCTGCGATCCAGCCCTGCGACACGCTCCTCGTCAGACCTTTCACGTCGCGCTCGGCCACGAACCGAGCGCGACGTTCCAACCCCAAGACATCTCGGAGACATCTCCATCATGAAACGCTCACTCCCATCGCGTCGCGCCGTGACCACCGCGATCGCCACCGCCTGCTTTGCCTTCATCGCGACCTCCGCCGCGCGTGCCGGCGAAGTCGAAGTGCTGCACTGGTGGACCTCCGGCGGCGAGGCCAAGGCCGCCGCCGAGTTGAAGGCCACGATGCAGAAGCAAGGCCACACGTGGAAGGACTTCGCCGTCGCCGGCGGCGGCGGCGACACCGCGATGACCGTGCTGAAGTCGCGCGTGGTCTCCGGCAACGCGCCGGCCGCGGCGCAGATCAAGGGCCCGGCGATCCAGGAGTGGGCGCGCGAAGGCGTGCTCGCGAACATGGACGTGGTCGCCAAGGCCAACAAGTGGGACGACCTGCTGCCCGGCGTGATCGCCGACGGCCTGAAGTACCAGGGCCACTATGTCGCCGCGCCGGTCAACGTGCACCGCGTCAACTGGATGTGGGTGAACCCCGAGGCCTTCAAGAAGGCCGGCGCGAAGGTGCCGACCACCTGGGACGAATTTTTCGAGGCGGCGGACAAGCTGCAGAAGGCCGGCATCACCCCGGTCGCGCACGGCGGCCAGAACTGGCAGGACGCGACGACCTTCGAAGCGGTCGTGCTCGGCGTCGGCGGCGCGGACTTCTACAAGAAGGCGATGGTCCAGCTCGACCCGACCGCGCTGAAGAGCCCGACGATGGAAAAGGCCCTGACCACGTTCAAGAAGATCAAGAGCTACACCGACAAGAATGCCCCGGGCCGCGACTGGAACCTCGCGACCGCGATGGTGATCCGCGGCGAGGCCGGCATGCAGATCATGGGCGACTGGGCCAAGGGCGAGTTCCTCGCCGCGAACAAGGTGCCGGGCAAGGACTTCAACTGCGTCGCCGTTCCCGGCACCGCGAAGTCCTACACCTACAACGTCGACAGCTTCGCGCTGTTCAAGCTGAAGGATCCGGCGAACCAGAAGGCCCAGCAGGACCTCGCCGCCGCCATCATGTCGCCCGAGTTCCAGGAGGTGTTCAACCTGAACAAGGGCTCGATCCCGGTGCGCACCGGCATGAAGCTCGACAAGTTCGACGACTGCGCGAAGACCTCGTCGGCCGACTTCGTCGCCAGCGCGAAGAGCGGCTCGCTGGTGCCCTCGCTGGCGCACAGCATGGCGGTCTCGTCGGCGGCCGAAGGCGCGGTGAAGGATGCCGCGTCGCAGTTCTGGAACGACGACAAGATGACGCCGGCCCAGGCCATGGACAAGCTCGTCGCCGCGGCGAAAAACAAGTAAGCCATCCCGCAAGCAAGCCACCCCGCCGCACGCGGGGCGCGGCTTGGCCGCGCCCCGCTCTTCCCCCGACGACTCTCCTGACGACGACACCATGAGCTCACCCGCCCTCGCCGCGGGCGGCGGCCAGCCGACCGCTCGCATCCCGGCTTCGGCTCGCCTGGCCGCCTGGGTGCCGCGCCTCGTGCTCGCGCCCTCGTTCCTGCTGTCGTTCCTGTTCATCTACGGGCTGATGGCGTGGAACGGCTACCTGTCCGTGTCCGCGTCGCGCCTGCTGCCGAACTACGAGTTCGTCGGCCTGGCGCAGTACGGGACGCTGTTCGAGAGCGATCGCTGGTGGGTCGCGTTGACCAACCTCGGCATCTTCGGCGGCCTGTTCATCTTCCTCGGGATGGCGATCGGGCTGCTGCTCGCGATCCTGCTCGACCAGAAGATCCGCGCCGAGGGCGTGCTGCGCACGATCTACCTGTACCCGATGGCGCTGTCGTTCATCGTCACCGGCACCGCGTGGAAGTGGATCCTGAACCCCGGCCTGGGCCTCGAGAAGGTGCTGCACGAATGGGGCTGGACCAGCTTCACGTTCGACTGGCTCGTGAACCCGGACCGCGCGATCTACACCATCGTGATCGCCGGCGTCTGGCAGAGCAGCGGCTTCGTGATGGCGCTGTTCCTCGCCGGACTGCGCGGCATCGACGACTCGATCCTGAAGGCCGCGCAGATCGACGGCGCCAGCCTGCCGCGCATCTACTGGCGCATCATCATCCCGAGCCTGCGGCCGGTGTTCTTCTCGACGCTGATGGTGCTCGCGCACCTCGCGATCAAGAGCTTCGACCTGGTGATGGCGCTGACCGCCGGCGGCCCCGGCTTCTCGACCGACCTGCCGGCCACGTTCATGTACACGATGGCGTTCTCGCGCGGCCAGATCGGCCTGGGCGCCGCGTCGGCGACGATGATGCTCGCGACCGTCGCGGCGATCGTCGTGCCCTACCTATATTCCGAGCTGAGGACCAAGAAGTGAGCGCCGCTGCTGCTGTTGCTGCCGTTGCCCCGCGGCGCTTCGACTGGCAGCGCGCCGCGCTGTGGTCGGTGCTGCTGCTGTTCGCGCTGTTCTACCTGCTGCCGATGTACGTGATGATCACGACCTCGCTGAAGGACATGGAGCAGATCCGCGCCGGCAACCTGCTCTCGCTGCCGACCAGCCCGAGCCTGGACGCCTGGAGCAAGGCCTGGAGCCACGCCTGCACCGGCGTCGACTGCGGCGGCCTGAAGCCGTTCTTCATGAACTCGGTGATCATGGTGATCCCCGCGGTGCTGGTCTCCACGCTGCTCGGCGCGATCAACGGCTACGTGCTGTCGAAGTGGCGCTTCACCGGCAGCGAGCTGATCTTCGCGCTGATGCTGTTCGGCGTGTTCATGCCGATGCAGGTCGTGCTGCTGCCGATGAGCCAGGTGCTGGGCTGGCTGGGCATCGCGAACTCGGTGTGGGGCCTGGTGCTCGTGCACGTGCTGGCCGGCCTCGCGTCGACGACGCTGTTCTTCCGCAACTACTACGTCGGCCTGCCTGACGAGCTGATCAAGGCCGCGATGCTCGATGGCGCCAGCTTCTGGCGCATCTTCTGGCGCATCGTCGTGCCGCTGTCCACGCCGATCACGGTGGTCACGCTGATCTGGCAGTTCACCAACATCTGGAACGACTTCCTCTACGGGATCGTGTTCTCCGGCGCGCTGAGCAAGCCGGTGACCGTGGGCCTGAACAACCTGGCCAACACCACCAGCTCGGTCAAGGAATACAACGTGGACATGGCCGCCGCGATGATCGCCGGCCTGCCCACGCTGATCGTCTACATCGTCGCAGGCAAGTATTTCGTGCGCGGGCTGACTGCCGGCGCGGTGAAGGGTTAGGAAGCATGAGACCTGTGTCAACCATACTGCTGCGGGCCGAGCGCCGGGCCGCTCCCAAGCCGGCCCGCATCCCCTCGGGGGATCGGCCGACGTACCCGTTGGACGAGGGGCTGTCATGAGCGCGCTATCGATCCGCAACGTTCGCCGCAGCTACGGCAACGTGCACATCCTCAAGGGCATCGACATCGAGGTCGAGTCGGGCGATTTCCTGATCCTCGTCGGCCCGTCCGGCTGCGGCAAGAGCACCCTCTTGAGCATCATCGCCGGACTCGACAAGCCCACCGAAGGCGCGGTCCACATCGGCGGGCGCGACTGCACCTACGC
>DATEFR010000608.1:0-6943 GCA_035280545.1 Burkholderiaceae bacterium
CGACTACGTGCTGCTGTGGGGCTGGGGCGTGATGAACTCCACCGCGATCAAGGAAGCCCAGGCCACCGGCTACCCGCGCGAAAAGATGTACGGCGTGTGGTGGTCGGGTGCCGAGCCGGACGTGAAGGACGTCGGCGACGGCGCCAAGGGCTACAACGCCGTGACGATGCAGCACGGCGCGGAGCCGCAGTCCAAGTTCGTGAAGGACGTGCTCGCGATGGTCTATGACAAAGGCCAGGGCACCGGGCCGAAGGCCGACGTCGGCCAGGTGCTGTACATGCGCGGCGCGATGAGCGCGATGATCGGCGTCGAGGGCATACGGGCCGCGCAGGAGCGCTTCGGCAAGGGCAAGGTGATGACCGGCGAGCAAGTGCGCTGGGGCTTCGAGAACCTGAACCTCACGCAGGCCAAGCTCGACGCGCTCGGCTTTGCCGGCGTGATGCGGCCCATCAGCACCTCGTGCGTCGACCACATGGGTGCCTCCTGGGCGCGCATACACACCTGGGACGGCAGCAAGTGGAACTTCACGTCCGACTGGCTGCAAGGCGACGAGCAAGTCATCAAGCCGCTGGTCCGCAGCACGGCGGCCAAGTACGCGAGCGAGAAGAAGCTCGCCCCGCGCACCCCCGACGACTGCCAGTCCTGACTCGGACATCGCCCGCACGAGAGCCGCGATCACGTCCTATGAGCAGCGCCGCCATCGTTCTCGACGTCAACGGCATCGAGGTGATCTACAACCACGTGATCCTCGTGCTGAAAGGCGTGTCGCTGCGCGTGCCCGAGGGCGGCATCGTCGCGCTGCTCGGCGGCAACGGCGCCGGCAAGACGACGACGCTGCGCGCGGTCAGCAACCTGCTCGCCGGCGAGCGCGGCGAGGTCACCAAGGGCTCGATCGAGCTGCGCGGCGAGCGCATCGAGAAGCTGTCGACCGCCGACATGGTCGAACGCGGCGTGGTCCAGGTGATGGAGGGACGCCACTGCTTCGCGCATCTGACGATCGAGGAGAACCTGATGACCGGCGCCTACACGCGGCGCGACGGCAAGGCCGCGGTCGCGGCCACGCTGGAGAAGGTCTACGCCTACTTCCCGAGGCTCAAGGTGCGCCGCGCCTCGCAGGCCGCGTACACCTCGGGGGGCGAGCAGCAGATGTGCGCGATCGGCCGCGCGCTGATGGCCAACCCGAAGATGGTGCTGCTGGACGAGCCGTCGATGGGGCTGGCGCCGCAGATCGTCGAAGAGGTGTTCGAGATCGTGCGCGACCTGAACGCGAAGGAGCGGGTGACATTTCTGCTCGCCGAACAGAACACCAGCATGGCGCTGCGCTACGCCGACTACGGCTACATCCTCGAGAGCGGCCGCGTCGTGATGGACGGTGAGGCCGCCTCGCTGCGCGAGAACCAGGACGTGAAGGAGTTCTACCTCGGCATGGGCGGCGCCGAGCGCAAGAGTTTCCGCGACGTGAAGAGCTACAAGCGCCGCAAGCGTTGGCTTGCATGAACGCGGGAGAATCCGCGTTTTTTGGAGGATGACGCCATGGCCCATGCCAGTGAAGACGCGCTGAAGCCCTTGCTGCCACTGCTGCGGCAACTGCGCGAGATCAAGGGCCTGCGCGAGAAGCAGCCCGGCATCTTCTATCTGCGCAGCAACGCCTTCCTGCATTTCCACGAGGAGCAGGGCGCGCTGTTTGCGGACCTCAAGAAAGCCGGCGGCATGGGCTTCGAGCGTTACCCGGTGGAGACGCCGCCGCAGCAGCGCAAGCTGGTCGACGACGCCAAGCGCCGCGCCGCCAAACTCGACGAAGACTGAGAGAAGATGACCCCCGCAACGCCTGCACACTACGACGCGCTCGAAACCCGCCCGCCGGCCGAGCGCGAGGCGGCGTTGATGGCCGCGCTGGCCCGTCAGGTCGCACATGCGCAGGCGCATGCGAGCGCGTTCGGACACAGCTTGCATAGCGTCGAGGCGGCGCGGGTCACGAGCCGGGCGGCGCTCGCGCAACTGCCGGTGCTGCGCAAGCACGAGCTGCTCGAGCGGCAGCGCGAAGCCGGCGCCGCGGGAGGCGATGTCTTCGGTGGCCACTCGGCGGTCGGCTGGGGCGCACCGACACCGGCCGAGCGGCGCGCACTGCGCGTGTTCGAGTCGCCGGGGCCGATATACGAACCCGAGGGCGCACGCGGCGACTACTGGCGCATGGCACGCGCGCTGTTCGCGGCCGGCTTTCGCACCGGCGACCTGGTGCACAACACCTTCAGCTATCACTTCACGCCGGCCGGCGCGATGATGGAAAGCGGCGCGTTCGCGATCGGCTGCACGGTGTTCCCCGCCGGCACCGGGCAGACCGAGCAGCAGGTGCATGCAATGTGCCGGCTGCGGCCCGACGGCTACATCGGCACGCCCAGCTTCCTGAAGATCATCGTCGAGAAGGCTGCCGAGTCCGGTATCGCGTTGCCGCCGTCGCTGCGCAAGGCATCGGTCGGCGGCGAGGCGTTCCCGCCGTCGCTGCGCGACTGGCTGGCCGAGCGCCGCATCGCCGCCTACCAGAGTTACGGCACCGCCGACCTCGGACTGATCGCCTACGAAACCGCGGCACGCGAAGGCCTGGTGCTGGATGAAGGCGTGATCGTCGAGATCGTCCGGCCCGGCACCGGCGAGACGGTGGCGGACGGCGAAGTCGGCGAGGTCGTCGTGACGACGCTGAACCCCGACTACCCGCTGATCCGCTTCGGGACCGGCGACCTCTCCGCGGTGCTGCCCGGCCCCTGCCCGACCGGCCGCACCAACACCCGCATCAAGGGCTGGATGGGCCGAGCGGACCAGACCGCGAAAGTGCGCGGCATGTTCGTGCATCCGGCCCAGGTGGCCGAGATCGTGCGCCGCCATCCGGAAGTCGCGCGGGCGCGGCTGATCGTCAGCGGCGAGATGGCGAACGACCGCATGGAACTCCTGGTCGAGGTCGGCGGTGCGCCCGAAGGCCTGGCCACGCGCCTGGCCGAAAGCGTGCGCGACGTCACGAAACTGCGCGGCGACGTGCGACTGTGCGCTCCCGGCACGCTGGCCAACGACGGCAAGGTGATCGAGGACACGCGCACGCACCGCTGAACACGCCGCGGCAGGCCGCGACGCGCGGCGCGCCGAACGCGTGACGCAGTGCGCGTTCGCGGAAAGACCCTTTGCCGCGCCTTACGAGTTTGTCCGCTTTGGCGCGCAGCGGCCGCGCATGGACAATCGCGCTTCCGCAATACCTCCACCCACGCTTTGACGCAGTCCACGACGATGAAGACCTCTGTTCGATTCCTGCTTGCCGGCATCGCTACGCTGCTCGCCGCTTCCTCGGTCTACGCCGAATACCCCGACAAGCCGATCACGATCGTCGTGCCGTTCTCGGCCGGTGGACCGACCGACAAGGTCGCGCGCGACCTCGCCGAGGCGCTGCGCAAGCCGCTGGGCGGGCAATCGATCGTGATCGAAAACGTCGGCGGCGCCGGCGGCACGCTGGGTGCGGCCAAGGTCGCGAAGGCGGCGAACGACGGCTATACGCTGCTCGTGCATCACATCGGCCTCAGCACGTCGCCGGCCCTGTACCGCAAGATGCCGTACGACACGCTGGGCGACTTCGAGTACCTGGGCATGGTCAACGAAGTGCCGATGACGCTGGTCGGCAAGTCCAGCCTGCCCGCGCACAACTACGCCGAGCTGCACAAGTGGCTCGAGGCGAACAAGGGCAAGGTCAACCTCGCGCATGCGGGCCTGGGCGCCGCATCGCACCTGTGCGGCCTGCTGCTGCAAAGCGCGCTGAAGATGGAGATGCAGACCGTGCCGTACAAGGGCACCGCGCCGGCCATGACCGACCTGATCGGCGGCCAGGTCGACCTGATGTGCGATCAGACCACCAACACCACCGGTCAGATCGAGAGCGGCAAGGTCAAGGCGTTCGCGGTCACGACGCCGAAGCGGCTGACGACGCCGGCGCTGAAGAACCTGCCGACGCTGGACGAATCGGGCCTGAAGGGCTTCAACGTGACGATCTGGCACGGCCTGTATGCGCCCAAGGGCACGCCCAAGCCGGTGCTCGACAAGCTCAACACCGCGCTGCGCGCCGCATTGAAGGACGCCGACTTCATCAAGCGCGAAGAAGCGCTGGGTGCCGTGGTCGTCAGCGACGCGCGCGTCGGCGGCGCCGAGCACAAGAAGTTCGTCGAGGCCGAGATCAACAAGTGGGGCCCGATCATCAAGGCCGCCGGGCAGTACGCGGACTGATGCGACTCAGACGATCCGCATCGGGATCGTCACCGGCCCGTCGTTGACCAGGCCGACTTGCATGTCGGCGCCGAACTCGCCGCTGGCGACCGGCCCGACATGCGCGTGCGCGACGCGTGCCGTTGCCAACACGCGTTCATAGAGTCGGCGGCCGAGCACCGGCTCAGCGGCGCCGGTGAAGCTGGGGCGGTTGCCGCCCGAAACATCGGCAGCCAGCGTGAACTGGCTGACGATCAGGAGGCCGCCGCGCACGTCGACGACGCTGCGGTTCATCTTGCCGGCTTCGTCGGAAAAGATGCGCAGCTTCAGCAGCTTCGCGACGAGCTTGTCGGCGACCGCGTCGTCGTCGGTCGGCTCTGCGCAGACGAACACGAGCAGACCGGCCGCGATCGAGCCTATCGTCGCGCCCGCGACGACCACCTCGGCACGTGCGACCCGTTGAATCAGCGCGATCACGTCGTCGCCTCCCTCTCGTCAGAGCGCCGGATCGTCGGCATCGTTGAAGTGAGCCTCGACGTTCGACGGCAGCAGCTGGATCGACGCGCGCAGCCCGCGCACCTCGCTCATCAGCGCCTGCTCGACGTCGGCGCGCAAGGCGGCGGCGCGACCCAACGTCCAGTTCGCCGGCATGTGCATGTGCAGGTCGACGAAGCGGCGCTGCCCGGCGCGGCGCGTCACGATGTGGTCGAAGCGGATCGCGTGGTGCGCGAACTGCGCGAGCGTCTGGTCGATCTGCGCGCGCACCTCGGGCTCGACCGCGGTGTCCATCAGCCCCTCGACCGATCGCCAGGCGACGCGCGCCCCTTC
Source organism: Burkholderiaceae bacterium (assembly GCA_035280545.1). Taxonomy (GTDB): domain Bacteria; phylum Pseudomonadota; class Gammaproteobacteria; order Burkholderiales; family Burkholderiaceae_C; genus DATCSE01. Next base: position 5,065 of record DATEFR010000608.1, read on the forward strand.
GCGCAGGATGTTCAACGCGACCGCGATCGCGATCGCCGGGTCCAGCCAGAGCCAGCCGGTCGCCTTGACGAGCAGCAGGCCGACGACGACGCCGGCCGAGGTCCAGACGTCGGTGTAGAGGTGGCGCGCGTCGGCTTCGAGCGCGATCGAGCCGTGCTCGCGCGACGCCGCCATCATGCGCCACGCGAGCAGCCCGTTCAGCGCGGAACTGATGACGGCGAGCGTCAGGCCCCAGTCCAGCGCGGCCAGCGGCTGCGGATGAGCGAAGCGATGCACCGCAGCCCACAGGATGCCGGCCGCGGCGCCGGCAATCAGCAGGCCTTCGAAGCCGCTCGAGAAATACTCGGCCTTCGTGTGGCCGAACGGGTGGTCGGCATCGGCCGGGCGCTGCGCGATCGTGACCATCGCGAGCGCGAACAACGCCGACGCGAGGTTGACGAACGACTCCATCGCATCCGACAGCAGGCCGACCGAGTCGGTGATCCACCAGGCGAGCGACTTCATCACGATCGTCGCGACGGCCGCGGCGATCGAGAGTTTCAGCAGCGTCTTGACTTGCACGCGCGCCGGCCGACTAGCTTCGGCCGAGCCGGCGCATGAGCGGCCGCGCGCTCACGCCAGCGTGACCCGGGCGAACTTGCGCTTGCCGACCTGGACCACGTAGGTCCCGGCGGCGAGCTTCAGGCCCTTGTCGGTCACCACCGAACCGTCGACCTTGACGCCGTGGCCGTCGACCAGACGCAGCGCTTCGCTGGTCGACGGCGCGAGGCGGGCCTGCTTCAGCACCGTGCCGATCTGCATCGGCGCGCCGGCGAGCGTGATCGCCTCGATCTCGTCGGGAATGCCGCCGCGCGCACGCAGCTCGAAATCGCGCTCGGCCGCCTCGGCCGCGGCACTGCCGTGGAAGCGCGCGGTGATTTCCTTCGCGAGCAGCACCTTCGCATCCTTCGGGTTGCGGCCGCTCTCGATCTCGCGCTTCAGCGTGGCGATCTCGGACTCGGGGCGGAAGCTCAGCAGCGTGAAGTACTTCCACATCATCGGATCGCTGATCGACAGCACCTTCGCGTACATGTCGTTCGCGGGCTCGGTGATCGCGATGTAGTTGCCCTTGCTCTTGGACATCTTCTCGACGCCGTCCAGCCCCTCGAGCAGCGGCATCGTCAGGATGCACTGCGGCTCCTGGCCGTACTCGCCCTGCAGGTGCCGGCCCACCAGCAGGTTGAACTTCTGGTCGGTGCCGCCGAGCTCGAGGTCGCTCTTCAGCGCGACCGAGTCGTAGCCTTGCATCAGCGGATACAGGAACTCGTGCACGCTGATCGGCGTGCCGGCCTTGAAGCGCTCGGCGAAGTCGTTGCGCTCCATCATGCGCGCGACCGTGTAGCGCGATGCGAGTTGGATCATCCCGCGCGCGCCTAGCGGGTCGCTCCATTCGGAGTTGTAGCGAATCTCGGTCTTGCTCTCGTCCAGCACCAGCTTTGCCTGGTTGAAGTAGGTCGTCGCGTTGGCCTCGATCTGCTCGCGGCTCAGCGGCGGGCGCGTTGTGTTGCGGCCCGACGGGTCGCCGATCAACGAAGTGAAGTCGCCGACCAGGAAGATCACCCTGTGCCCCAGGTCCTGGAGCTGGCGCATCTTGTTCAGGACAACCGTGTGACCCAGGTGCAGGTCGGGCGCGGTGGGGTCCAGCCCGAGCTTGATCCGCAATGGCACGCCGGTTGCTTCGGACCGTGCGAGCTTGGCCAGCCAATCGGCTTCCGGTAACAGTTCGTCGCAGCCCCGCTTGGAAATCGCCATCGCCTGCAGAACGCGGTCGGTGACGGGATGTGAAGAGGGCGACGAGGGGTTGGAAGTCTGAGCAACTGGCTGGGACATACGGTGCTTT
>DATEFR010000609.1:0-2761 GCA_035280545.1 Burkholderiaceae bacterium
AGCGCTTCGGGCTGCTGACGCCGAGTGCCTTCAGCTTGCCGGCCTTGACCTGCGGCAGGCTCGTCGTCAGGTCGACGATCATCATGTCGATCTGCCCGCCGACCAGGTCGATGATCGCCGGCGGGTTGGCCTTGTACGGCACGTGCGTCAGCCGCGTCTGCGTCATCTGCTGGAACAGCTCGGACGCGACCCGCGCCGACGAGCTGCCGGCACCGAAGGTCAGCGGCTGCTTCTTCGCGATGGCGATCAGTTCGGTGACGTTCTGCGCCTTCACGTTCGGGTGCGTCACCAGCAGCAGGTAGCCCTTGACGAGCGCGCCGACCGGTGCGAAGTCCTTGACCGGGTCGTAGGCGAGTTTGCGGAACAGGTGGGGGTTCGCCGCCTGCGTCGTGTTGGTCGTGATGAAGAGCGTGTAACCGTCGGCCGGCGCACGCGCGACGGCCTGCGCCGCGATGCCGCCGCTCGCACCCGCCTTGCTTTCGACGATCACCGGCACCTTGGTCTCGGCGGTGATCTCCTGGCTGATCGCGCGCGCCAGCCCGTCGGTGGTGCTGCCAGCGCTGGAGCCGATGACGATCGTGATCGGCTTGGACGGATAGCCGTCCGCGAGCGCCGGTTGCGAGAGGGCGGCACCGAGGGCCGCGGTTGCGACGGTGCAGGCGAAGTTCATAAGTCTTGTCTCCGTAGGGATGGGTCTTGCTTCGTCAACATCCTAGGCAGTCGATCGCGCTGTCGTCAATATTGATCATCAATATTGACCACCGGGTGCTCCGCTGCCTAGCATGTCGCCACACCACGACTATTCGAACGGAGACAAGAACCATGAAGATCGTCAGCATCCTTGTCGCCGCGACCTTCTGTGCCGTCTTGGCGCGGCCGGCGCTCGCGGAGGGCTACCCGGCCAGGCCGATCACGCTCGTCGTTGGCTCCAGCGCAGGCAGCACCACCGACGGACTGGCGCGCGCGATCGGTCAGGAGATCACCGCGGAGACCAAGGTGCCGGTCATCGTCGACAACAGGGCGGGCGCGAGCGGCGGCATCGCCGCCCAGGCCGTTGCGCGTGCGCCGGCCGACGGCTACACGCTGTTCATCACGACCAACACGACCCAGGCGGCGAACCCGCACCTGTTCCGCAAGCTCGCCTACGACCCGGTCAGGGACTTCGCGCCCGTCGGCGCGCTCGTGAAAGGCTATCTGCTGCTGGTGACGAACCCGAGCGTGAAGGCGCAAAGCGTTGCCGAGCTGATCGCCGTGGCCAGGAAGCAGCCCCTGACGTTCGGTGCCGGCAGCTCGTCGGCACGGGTCGCGTCCGAACTGTTCCAGCAGATGACGCACACCCGGCTGACGCACGTGCCGTACAAGGCCAATCCCCAGGCGGTCATCGACCTGGTGGGCGGGCAGATCGACATGATGATCGTCGACCTGACGACGAGCCTGCCGCAGGTCAAGGCCGGCAAGCTGAAAGCGCTGGGCGTCAGCAGCCCGAAACGCTCGCCGCTCGCCCCCGAGGTGCCGACCATCGCCGAGGCCGGCCTGCCCGGCTACGAGATCAGCTACTGGAACGCCGTCTACGCGCCGGCCGGCACGCCCTCGTCAATCGTCCAGCGTGTCAACGAGCTGATGCAACGGGCCATGGCGACCGCAAACGTGCGCCGCTTCGTCGAGCAGAACGGGATGGAGCCGTTCACCTCGACATCGGCCGAGTTGGCGAAATTCCAGGCCGCCGAATACCAGAGCTGGGGCAGCGTCATCAAGGCCGCCGGCATCGAACCCGAGTAACCCGACGTTCACCACCCGAGCCGCCATGAAGCCGCACATCCTCCAACTGAACCCGATCCTCGTGCCGTCGATCAACGAGCGCCTCGACGCGCTGTACACCATGCACCGGCTGTACGAGCAGCCCGATGCCGATGCCTACATCGGCGTACACGGCGCCACCATCCGCGGCGTGATCACCGGGGGCCACACGGGCATCGCGCGAGCGTTGATGGAAAGGCTGACGGCGCTCGAGATCGTCGCCGTCAACGGCGTGGGCACCGACGCGGTCGACCTCGCCTACGCGCGCGCCCGCAAGCTGCCGGTGACCGGCACGTTCGGCGCGTTGACCGAGGACGTCGCCGATCTGGCCATCGCGCTGCTGCTGGCGACCTGCCGCCATGTCTGCGCGGTCGACCGCTTCGTGCGTTCGGGCTCGTGGGTCCGCCATCCTCAGCCGAGCGCGATCCCGCTCGCGCGCCGCTTCAGCGGCATGCGCGTGGGCATCGTCGGGCTCGGGCGTGTCGGTCGCGCCGTGGCGACGCGAGCGAGCGCCTTCGGCTGCCCCGTCCGCTACACCGACCTCGGGCCGATGGCCGACGTTGCCTGGTCGTACGTGCCGGACCTGCAACAACTCGCGCGCGACAGCGACGCGCTGGTGGTCTGCGCCGCCGCCGACAAGGCCGAAGGCATCATCGATGCGGCGGTCCTCGATGCGCTCGGGCCGCAGGGCTTCCTCGTCAACGTCGCGCGCGGCCGCCTGGTCCGCGAGGCGGATCTGGTGCAGGCGCTGCGCGAGCGGCGCATCGCCGGCGCGGGGCTGGACGTATTCGCCGACGAGCCGAACGTGCCGCCCGCGCTGTTCGAGCTCGACAACGTGACGCTGCAGGCGCATCGCGCGAGCGCGACGATCGAGACGCGCACCGCGATGGCCGAGATGGTGCTCGCGAGCCTGGCGCAGGCCCTGGCCGGCGAGCGCCCGACCCACAGCCTGACGACGTAGTCC
>DATEFR010000610.1:0-6868 GCA_035280545.1 Burkholderiaceae bacterium
CCGTCGGCCAGCTGCTTGAGCTCGCCGCGTCCGCCGCGGTCTAGCGCGCGCGCCGACAGGTCGCCGCCGGCCAGCGCCGAGGCGGCCGTGCCGAGCGCGCGCAGGGATCGCACGATGCTGCTCGCGAACAGCAGCCCGAACAAGCCTGCGACGGCGATGATGCCCAGCGCGAGCGCGATCCGGGTCTGCGTCTGGCGCGCGATCTGCGCCTCGACGTTCGCCTCGGGCACCATGTAGAACAGCGTCCACGGCACGGTCTCGAAACGGCGCGCGACGCCGTAGCCGGCCCCCTGCAGGTACGGCGAGTGGCCCCGGAACACGGCCGGATCGGCCGCCGCGGCACGCGCCCGCTCGAACTGTTCGGGAAAGGCGCGCACGTCGTCGAGGAGGGCGCGCGTGCGGGGGCCGAAGCGGCGCTCCGCGACGAGCTGGTCGATGGTCTGCGCGGCCAGCGGCCCGCTCGGGTGAAAGACCAGGTCGCCGGCGCGGCTGTGTGCGATGCGAATGCCCCGCTCGTCGAGCAGCACGCCGTAGCTCCCGGGCCCGGCCAACCCGTCGGCGGCCTGGATGCGCTGCCACAGCGTGCCCGCCCGACCCAGCAGCACCGCTGCACATGCGACCTCGCCGTCGGGGCCGCGCATCGGCGCGGCGTAGGCGATGGACGGCGCTTCGCCGGCCTGCGCCACGGTGATGTAGATGTCCGACACCGTGGTCTTGCCTTCCAGCGCCGCGCGCACGTACGGACGGAACGACAAGTCCATGCCGGCTATCGCCGGGTTGTTGGAGACCAGCACGTGCCCGCCGCGGTCCAGCAGCGCGGCGCCGCCGATGCTGGGATCGCTGGCCGGATAGGTCGCCAGCAGGCCGCCGACCGCCGAGAGCGCGGCGGCCCGCTGTGCCGCATCGCCGAAGCAGAAGGACTGCGTGCTGGGGTAGTGCGCGATGCGCTCCACCGCCTGCAGGCGGCCGCGATGGAATTCATCGAGCTCGCCGGCGATCCGATCGGCGCTGGCATGCAGCAGTCCCTCGGTGCTGGCCAGCAATCGTTCGCGCGACTCGCGGACTTCGATGAACGCGGACAGCGTCAGCGGCAGCAACGATGCCGCGACGAACAATGCGGCCAGCCGAGTGCGCAACGGCAGGTCCGACAGGCGGTGCGCGCGCGTGGCGAGCCAGCGTAGCGGCGACATGGGCGCATCTTTGGGCAAACGTTGCCGTCATGCAAGGCCGGCATCGCTTCATCTTGGGGGCATTCACGCTGGCCGCGCCCGAGGCCGCGATGGCGATGTCAGCGCGTCAGCTCCCGCAGCACGCGCATCCAGTCGTCGATGAAGCGCTCGATGGCGAAGCGCTCCAGCGCGGTGCGCCGGCCGGCCTCGCCGATCCGTCGCGCCAGCGCGACGTCGCCCAGCAGCCAGCGCATGGACTCGACGAGGTGGTCGAGGCGGGTGTCGACGAAGCCATTGCGGCCGTTGCGGATCACGCTGACGAGCTCGGTCGTCGCGAGGCCGGCGACCGGCACGCCTGTCATCATCGCCTCGATCACCGCCAGGTCCAGGCTGGCGTAGCGGATCGGGTTGAACAGGAAGCGATGCTGCGCCATGCGGCCGGGCAGTTCGGCGTGCGGTATCTCGCCGGCACCGCCGCTGCGCTCGCTGTCGATGCCGACGAGGGTCAGCGGCACGCGTGCCGCGACGTCCAGATAGACATCGTGGCCGAAACGTCGGCCGCGTTCGGCGAGGTTGTCGACCACGACGATGCCGCTGGCACGCTCACCGGTGTAGGCCACATCGGCCGGCGGCCGCACGCCGTGCTCGATGACCCGGGTGGCGGCGCGGCCGCTGTCCCACATCAGTGCGTTGAACGGGGTCACATGGACCAGCAGCACGTGAGGCTCGCCGGCCCAGTGCCGCGCATCGGTCGGGTGCTGCTGCGGCGGGTCGTGCTCCAGGTACACGGTCGGCAGCTGGCGTTGGGTCTCGCTCAGGTAGACGAAACGGTCGTGCTCCCAGGCGTCGCGCGAGGCGTACAACACCACGTCGAACGGCAGGCGGCGGATCTCCTGCACCGGCGCTTCATGCACGTTGGCGCCCCACGGCAGCGCTGCGTTGCGGCCGGTGTGATGCGCCGACCGCTCGGCATCGGTGGCCAGGTAGAAGTCGTGCGGCACCTGGGTCAGGTTGTACAGGTACTTGCCGTGCACATGCCAGGTGAGGATGCGCAGTCGGGAACGCGTAAGCCTGTCCGGGGAAGGGTGGCGTAGCGGCCGGCTTGCCGGAGCACGGGTGTCCATGACGGTTCGTTGCACAGAGGTCGTCGTCGTCCAGACGACGCTCGCGGCAAGCGACGTGCCGCGTTCGGCAACTGGCGGACTGGGTATGTCGTTTGCCGAATGGCGGTATCCCTCGTTCGCCGCGCCGCCGCCGCTGCCGTCTCGACCATGCGCATCGCTTTTGTCACCGAAACCTATCCGCCCGAGATCAACGGGGTGGCGACCAGCGCGTCGCGCACGGTCGCCTACCTGCGCGGGCATGGGCACGAGGTGCGTGTGCTGCGGCCCTGCCAGGACGGCGAGGCCGTCGGCGAAAGCCCCGATGGCCCCGAGAGCGAATCGGGCGGCGAATGGCACAGCCCGGGCTGGCCGATTCCGGTCTACAGCAACCTGCGTTTCGGCACGGCCTGGCCGGCGACGCTGGTGGCGCAGTTCCGGGCCTGGCATCCGCATGTCGTGCACATCGCGACCGAGGGCCCGCTGGGCTGGGCGGCGATCGCCGCGGCGCGGCGCCTGGGCCTGGCGACGAGCTCGGACTTCCGCACCAACTTCCACGAATACAGCCGCTACTACCACTGCGGCTGGCTGGCACCGCTGATCGAGCGCTACCTGCGCCGCTTCCACAACCGCACCGAGCGCTGCTTCGTGCCGACCCGGCAATTGCGCCGCGACCTGGTGGGCGCGGGGTACGAACATGTCGAGGTCGTCGGGCGGGGCGTCGATCTCGAGCTGTTCGCGCCCGAGCGGCGCGACGAGAAGCTGCGCGAGCGCTGGTCGGCGCTGGGCGCGCCGGTGCTGCTGCACGTGGGCCGCCTCGCGCCCGAGAAGAACGTCGAGCTGGCGTTGCGCGCGTTCGGCATGACCCGGCGCTTCGTGCCGGGCGCGCGCATGGTCGTCGTCGGCGACGGCCCGCAGCGTGCGCAGCTCGAACGCCGCTATCCCGAGGCGCAGTTCGTCGGCATGCAGACCGGCGCCGCGCTCGCCGCGCACTACGCCAGCGCCGACGTGTTCCTGTTCCCTAGCCTGACCGACACCTTCGGCAACGTCACGCTGGAGGCGCTCGCGAGCGGCGTGCCGGTCGTCGCGTTCGATTGCGCCGCGGCGGCTGAGTACGTCGCCGACAGGCTCAACGGCCGCCTGGTGACGCCAGGCGACGAAGCCGGCTTCATCCGGGTGAGTTGCCTGCTCGCCTGCCGATTCGGCGCCCTGGCGCGGATGCGCCGCGCCGCGAGACAGGCGGCATTGCGCGCCGACTGGGACCGTGCACTGCATGGGTTCGAACGACAACTCCACGAAACGATCGATGCGCACCGGACCGCCGATTCGACGTACGCCCGCATGGCATAGGTGGAAGCCGCAATGGGTCGCGCGCGATCGCTCGTGGTCGCAGCGGCTGCATCGTCGGGCGACTGCGCGACCGCTGCTGCTGCGTGCGGCGGTCGGCGTCAGCCATTTGTCGGACGGAATGATCTGGTACGCGGCGATCCTGCTGCTGCCGTGGTTCGGCGGGCCGCATGGCAGCGCCTGTGCGCTGCGCATGCTCGGCCTCGGCGTGCTGAACCTGATCATCTACACGATCCTGAAACGGCACTTCGCGCGACCGCGCCCGTACGTGGACTGCCCGGACATCCGCGCCTGCGCGCGTTCGCTGGACGAGTACAGCTTTCCGAGCGGGCATGCGATGCACGCAGTCGCGTTCAGCAGCCTGTTGGTTGCGTACTACCCGGTGCTGGCCTGGGTGCTGTGGCCGTTCGCCGCGATCGTCGCGCTCTCGCGGGTCGTGCTGGGGCTGCACTATCCGAGCGACGTGGCGGTGGGCGCGGTGCTGGGCTGGCTCACGGCGAAGGCGATGTTGGTGCTGTTGTTCTAGCCAGGCCATCGGAGCGCAGCGCATCGCCCAGCGCGCGCAGGGTGCACGGCTGCCGCCCCTGCAACTGCAGCCGGGCCGCCTGCTGCCACGAGCGCTGCACGCGGGCATGGCTGGCGTCGTTCGGGTGCAGCTCGAGGCGCACCACCGGCGCGCGGCGCTGCGTGTCGAGCAGCGCGCGATTCCACAGCACCGAGAGTGCGCGGCGGGTCGGCGTCGCGGTGCTGTAGACCTGGCCGCGGCAGCCGATGTTGACCAGCTCGGGCAACAGGTAGAAGCGCCGCAGCGTGCAGGTGTAGCGGAACGGCATGCGGCGCAGCGCGCGCCACGCGCCTTCGCCGAGCAGCCAGGCGGGCGCGACAAAACCGCTGGGCGACAGGCCCATGGAGCGCAGCCACAGCACGCCGGCGGCCAGCCGCCGCGCGGCCTCCGCTGCCGGAAGGTCCCAGAACTCGCCTTCGCCGCGCGTGTAGTGCTGGCGGCGCACGTGGTCGACCCAGCCGTGCGGCGTGCCGTTGTCGAGATGGGTGTAGCCGTGCAGCGCGATGTCGTCGCCGTGCGCGGCGCGCTGCACCAGCCAGGATTCGAATGCCGCGTCCCGCTCGTCGCCGTGATAGCGGGGCACCGCGAGCAGCGTGATCGGAAACTCGCCGATCTCGGCGAGCAGATCGACGATGCGACGGCACGATGTCCAGGTCGACGGCGCCACATCGTGCACGACCACGCACAGCCACGGCATCTCGGTCTCCATCCATCCGCGACGGTTCTGTTGCAAAGAACGAGCCAGCGCTATTGCGGCGGTGCGGGTTGGCGTCAGAGCACCGCGTCGCTGCCGAGCACGCGCAGGTAGCGGCGTGCCAGGCCCGGCAACACACGCTCCCAGTCGGACGCTTCGGCGCGGCGGCGTGCCGCGGCACCGAGCGACGCGCGCGTGCCGCCGTCGAGCACATCGGCAATCGCAGCGGCAAAATCTTCCGCGCTCGGCCGCTCGACCGCGCGGCCCACCGAGTCGTCGACCAGCTCGGCCAGCCCCTCGGCCCGGCGCGCGACGACCGGCAACCCGCAGGCCAGCGCCTCGAGCGCGGCCAGCCCGAAAGTCTCCTGCGCGCCGGCATGCACGAACAGGTCGCTGCTCGCGAGCAGCGTCGCGAGCAGCGCCGGCTCGCTCAGGGCCGACACCGTGATGACGCGGTCGCCGTGCGGCCGCGCCGCACCCGAGCCGACCGCGAGCAGCCAGTAGCGAGGACCGAGGCGGCGCAGTGCTGCCTCGAGCAGCTCGAGGTTCTTCTCGGGCGCGAAGCGGCCGGCATAGACCAGCAGCCGCGCACCCTCGGGCAATGCGAGCGACGCGCGCCAGCGCGGGTTGCGGCGCCGCGGGTGGAAGGTCGCGGTGTCGACGCCCAGCGGCTGATGCACCACGCGCGCGATCCCCCAGTCGCGCAGATGCGCCGTCATCGCGCGGCTCGGCGCGAGCACCAGTTCGAACTGGCTGTACAGGTGCTGCGCATAGCGCCGCACCGCGCGTTGAGCGGCGCGTCCGAAGTGCGGTCCCGCTGCCTCGGCGGCGAGCGCTTCCAGGTTCGAGTGGCAGAACGCGACCGGTGGAACCCGCAGCGCATCGGCCGCATCGAGCGCGGCCCAGGCAAGCCGGTACGGGTCGCCGGCTTCGATCAGATCGGGCCGCGCTTCGCGCAGCAGGCGGGCCGAGGCGGTGCGCCGCCACGGCAGCCGATAAGCGCCGCCGCTGCCGGGCAGCGGGAGGGCGGGAATGCGGACGGTGGTCGCATCGTCCCACATCGGCGTCGCGACGCTGTGGGTCCAGGCGGTGTGGCGCTGGGCCCAGCGGTGCTTCGCGTCGATGTAGCGCCGCACGCCGCCGCTGGTGCTCCAGAACATCGTGACGTCGAGCAGGTGCATGTTGGGGTTCGGCATGGCAAATCCCCCATGCCCCGTGGGTCCGATGGACCGATCGTGCCGCACGCCTCGTCGGCGTGTCACCGGCGAGGAGCGCATCGCCACGTAGGACAGCACGTACGCCGATTCGGGAAACGCGGACATGCCGCGGCCGGATGTTTCATGACATCGTCGGTCTCGTCGCAGAACAACAGAAGGAACGCACGATGCCCCATGCGCTGGTCGTGGACGACGAGTCGGACGCCGTCGAGGTGATGGTGTCCGCGGTGACCACCGAAGGCTTCACGGTCGCCACCGCCGTCTCGCTGCATCAGGCGCGCCGCCAGATGGCGCTGCAGGCGCCGGACCTGGTGCTGCTCGACCTCGAGCTGCCGGACGGCAGCGGCCTGCAGCTGCTCGACGACGTGAAGACGATGCCGTCGAACGCCGAGCTGGTGCTGGTCACCGGCCAGGCCAGCGTCGAGACTTCGTTGCAGGCGTTGCGGGCACGTGCGGTCGATTACCTGATCAAACCGCTGGACGCGCGGCAGCTGCGCGAGGCGCTGGGGCGGCTGACGCGCTCGCCGTCCATGGCAGCCAACGACGACGCGGCCGAGCTGCAGGCGATGCTGGAGCGCGAAGGGCGCTTCGGACCGATGTGGGGCCGCTCGGCGCCGATGCGGCGGGTCTATGAGCAGATCGTGCGCGTCTCGGGCACGGCGGTGACGGTGTTCGTGACCGGGGAGAGCGGCAGCGGCAAGGAGCTGGTGGCGCGCACGGTGCACGACCTGAGCCGGCGGCGCGGCAAGCCGTTCCTGGCGGTCAACTGCGGGGCG
>DATEFR010000611.1:0-7800 GCA_035280545.1 Burkholderiaceae bacterium
CGCCGCGACCACCGGCATCCTGCGCGCGCTCAGCGAGCGCGAACTGCGCGGCGTGATGGCGCACGAGCTCGCGCACGTGCGGCACCGTGACATCCTGATCTCGACGATCAGCGCGACGATGGCCGGCGCGATCTCGATGCTTGCGAACTTCGCGATGTTCTTCGGCGGCCGCGACAACGAAGGCCGGCCGGCGAACCCGATCGTCGGCCTGCTCGTGATGCTGCTTGCGCCGCTGGCCGCGAGCCTGATCCAGATGGCGATCAGCCGCGCCCGCGAGTTCGAGGCCGACCGCGGCGGGGCGGAGATCTCCGGCGATCCGCGCTCGCTCGCGAGTGCGCTGCAGAAGATCCACAACTACGCGCAAGGGATCCCGCTCGAGGCCGCCGAGCGCCACCCCGAGACGGCGCAGATGATGATCATGAACCCGCTGTCGGGCGGCGGCTTGCGCGGCCTGTTCTCGACGCACCCGTCGACCGAAGAGCGCATCGAGCGCTTGCTCGCGATGGCGGTTCCGCGCACCGCGTAACCCGCGCGGGTCGCCCTCGTTCGCCCGCGGCTAGCGGGCGAACGCCGCTCTGTACGAAGGGCGCGTGGCACACATCCCGCAACAACATCCCGCGCTTTCCCGCATGCGGGCGCCAACGGGTGCCGTGGTAGCGTTTACATCGTTTCCACCGATGTGATGGACCGCCCGTGACCCGCTCTGCGTTCCCGTCCGACTTTCTCTGGGGCGCCGCAACCGCGGCCTACCAGGTCGAGGGCTCACCGCTGGCCGACGGCGCCGGTCCCAGCATCTGGCACCGCTTCACCCACACGCCCAACCTCGTGAAGGACGGCGACACCGGCGACGTTGCCTGCGACCACTACCGGCGCATGCAGGACGACGTGAAGCTGATGCGCGACCTGGGCCTGAGGGCTTACCGCTTCAGCATCGCCTGGGCGCGTGTGCTGCCCGAGGGCCGTGGCCGCGTCAACGAAGCCGGCCTGGGCTTCTACGAGCGGCTGGTCGACACGCTGCTCGAGAACGGCATCGCGCCGATGGCCACGCTCTACCACTGGGACCTGCCGGCCGCGCTCGACGATCGCGGCGGCTGGCTCAACCCCGATGTGGCCGACTGGTTCGCCGACTACGCCGGCGTGATGTACCGGCGTCTGGACGACCGCATCAAGCTGTGGGCGACGCTGAACGAGCCCTGGGTCGTGACCGACGGCGGCTATCTGCAAGGCGTGCTCGCGCCGGGCCACCGCAACCGATTCGAGGCGCCGATCGCGTCGCACCACCTGCTGCGCTCGCATGCGAAGGCGGTGCAGGCGTATCGTGCGCTCGGCCGACATCAGGTCGGACTGGTCGTCAACATCGAGCCGAAGTACCCGGCTTCGCCATCGCCCGAGGATCTCGCCGCGACACGCCGCGCCGAGGCCTACATGAACCGGCAGTACCTGGACCCGGTGTTCCTCGGCCAGTACCCCGACGAGATGCGCGAGATCTTCGGCGAAGCCTGGCCCGAATGGCCGGCCGAGGACCACGCGCTGATCCGCGAGCCCTTCGACTTCCTGGGCGTCAACTACTACACGCGCAGCGTCGTGCGTCACGACCCGGCGCAGTGGCCGTTGCGCGCTTCGCCGGTGCGCCAGACGCAGGCGACGCATACCGAGACCGGCTGGGAGGTCTATCCGCCCGGCCTGACCGACACGCTGGTCTGGATCAAGCAGCGCTACGGCAACATCCCGCAGTACGTGACCGAAAACGGCTCGGCGTTCTACGACCCGCCCGCGCTGCACGGGGCGACGAGCCATGCGGATCCCTTGCGCGTCGCGTACTTGCGCTCGCACCTGAAGGCGATCCGCGACGCGCGCGCCCAAGGCGTGGACCTGCGCGGCTACTTCGCCTGGTCGCTGCTCGACAACCTCGAGTGGTCGCACGGCTTCTCGAAGCGCTTCGGCATCGTGCATGTCGACTTCGAGACGCAGCAGCGCACGCCCAAGGACAGCGCGAGGTTCTATTCGAAGGTGATGGCGACGAACGGTGCGGTGCTCGACGACGGCGCCTGAGACGACGAACGGTTGACCGCGGCTCGCGCGCGGGCCGACGACAGAAAAGCGAGCGCACCGGCAGTCGCGCCGCAACCTGGAGACGACGCGAGTCATGGCGGTGACGATCAAGGATGTCGCGAGGCAAGCGCGCGTGTCAGTGGCGACGGTGTCGCGTGCGCTGAACGGCCACGCCAATGTCACCGCCGAAACCCGCGCCCATGTGCTGGGCGTCGCCGCGGCGCTGCGCTTCGTGCCGTCCAGTGCGGCGCAGAGCCTGATCACGCGCCGCACCCACACGGTCGGCGCGCTGCTGCCCGATCTGCACGGCGAGTACTTCTCCGAGCTGATCCGCGGCATCGACCTCGCGGCGCGGGCGCGCGGGCTGCATCTGCTGGTCTCCAGCTCGCACGGCGATGCGGCCGAGGCCGCGGCGGCGCTGCGTGCGATGAACGGCCGCGTCGACGGGCTGCTCGTGATGTCGCCGCATGTCAACGCCGACTTTCTGTGGGGCAATGTCGCGGCCGGTCTGCCGACGGTGCTGATGAACACGCGCGTGGCCGGCGACGAGCATTCGTCGTTCGCGATCGACAACCACGGCGGCGCGGTCGCGATGGTGCGCCACCTGGTCGAGCGCGGGCACCGCGACATCGCGTTCATCGCCGGGCCCGAGAGCAACTATGAGGCTCACGAGCGCCTGCTCGGCTACCGCGCGGCGCTCGCCGAACTGCTGCCCGACACGACCGAGCACGTGCTGCAGGGCGACTTCACCCAGGAGTCGGGCTGGCGCGCCGGCAACCAGCTGGCCGCGTTGACGCGGCGCCCGAGCGCGGTGTTCGCCGGCAACGACATGATGGCGATCGGCTGCCTCGCGGCGCTGAACGAAGCCGGCATCGTCGTGCCCGACGAGATTGCGCTGGGCGGTTTCGACGACATCCCGATGAGCCGCTACCTGAACCCGTCGCTGACGACGGTGCGCGCCCGCATCACCGAGCTCGGCGGCCTCGCGCTCGAACGGCTCGCCTCGGTGATCGAGGAACCCGGTCACGGCGCGCCGCAGCACCAGACGCTGCGCGCCGACCTGGTCGTGCGGCAGTCGACCGCGACAACAACAGCACCCATCAATCAAGGAGGCAACCCATGATGATGACGAGACCACCCCCTCGACGCAGCCGATACGCGCTGCGCGCGCTGGCGGCCGCCGCGATGATCGCGGTCGCGCTGCCGGCCGCCGCGCAGCTCAGCAGCGCGACCGTGCGCGGCGCCGTCACCGCCGACGCCAAGGCGCGAGGCGGCGCGACCGTCACCGCGACCAACACCGCGACCGGCCAGGTCGCGCGCACCACCAGCCGCGCCGACGGCAGCTACACGCTGGTCGGCCTCGCGCCGGGCAGCTACCGCCTCGAGATCAGCGCGGCGGGCTTCGCAACGCGCACCGAGACGCTGACCGTGCTGGTCGGCCAGACGGTGGACCTGGATCTGGCGCTGGCGAAGGAGGGCGCCGTCGAGCTGGCCGGCGTCACGGTCACCGGCCGCACCGGGGCGAGCGACCGCAAGACTTCCGAGGTCGGCACGAACATCACGACCAGGCAGATCGAGGCGCTGCCGCAGAACAGCCGCAACTTCCTCGCGTTCGCCGACATCGCGCCCGGCGTGCGCGTCGACACCGATCAGACGACGGGCTTCGTGACGCTGCGCGGCGGCGCGCAGAACCGCGACAACATCAATGTCTTCATCGACGGCCTGAGCCAGAAGAACTACATCCTGCGCGGCGGCCTGTCGGGCAGCGACTCGACCAAGGGCAACAACTTTCCGCAGTCGGCGATCGCCGAGTACAAGGTGCTGAGCTCGAACTACAAGGCCGAGTTCGACCAGGTCAGCAGCACGGCGATCACGGCGATCACGAAGTCGGGAACCAACGAGCTGCACGGCGAGATCTATTTCGACCGCACCGGCACGAACTGGACGGCGATGACGCCGTTCGAGAAGACGGCCAAGGAGGACAAAGGGATAGACCGGGTCAGCGGCTCGCAGTACCAATACGGTTTCGCGCTCGGCGGGCCGATCAAGCAAGACGTGGCGCACTTCTTCGTGGCCTACGACGAGAAAGACCTGGACAACCCGCGCCTGGTGTCCATCAACTCGACCAAGCTCGTCGGCGTCAACACCAGCGCCGGGATCTTCCCGGGCCTGCTCGGCCTGCAGGGCTCGTTCCACAACAAGTTCAAGGAAAAGCTGTTCTTCGGCAAGGCCGACCTGCAGATCAACCAGGACCATCGCCTCGAGTTCACCGCGCGGTTGCGCGACGAGCACGATCCCGGCTATCCGGAAGACGTGAACTTCAGCTCGGCCGACAACGTCAAGGACCGCGCCAGCAAGGAGAACCGCCTGAACCTCAAGCACGAGTGGACCGGCGCGTCGTTCCTGAACGAGGCCAACATCGGATACGAGGACGCGCGCTGGAACCCGCATGCGTTCGCGAGCGGTCCCTACGTCAAGTACAAGGTGGGTGCCAGCGGCGTGCTCAACGGCAGCACCGACCTGATCTTCACCGGCGGCTCGCCGGACGAGCAAGACCGGCGCCAGCGCGGCCTCCTGTTCCAGGACGACTTCACCTACACCGGGTTGGCCGGGCACACGATCAAGACCGGCGCGAAGCTGAAAGACGTGCGCTTCGACCTGTCCGGCACGCCGCGTTCGGTGGATGTCGTCGAAACCGTGGTCAACCCGCAGACCGGCGTGCCGTACTACGACGCGGCGACCGGCAACTGCACCAGTGCGGCGCCCGCGCCCAGCGACACGGCCGACGACACCGCGTCCTGCCACATCCTGCGCGCGCAGACGCCGATCTCGCTGCAGTACAAGGACAAGCAGTTCGGCCTCTACATCCAGGACGACTGGGCGGTCACGAAGCAGCTCGAGCTGAACCTCGGCGTGCGCTGGGACTACGAAACCAACATGCTGAACGACGACTACGTGACCCCGGCGGATCGTGTGGCCGCGTTTGGCCAACTCGATACGCGCGCCGGCGCGGCGCCGGGCCAGACTTACGCGCAGTCGCTCGCCAAGGGCGGGATCAACATCAACGACTACATCAGCACCGGCTCGAGTCGCCGCGCCTACAAGGGCGCGATCCAGCCGCGCATCGGCTTCTCGTACGACATCACCGGCGACCGCAACACCGTCGTTTTCGGTGGACTGGGCCGGGCCTACGACCGCACGATCGCCAACCATGCGATCGACGAGCTGCGCAACAACCAGACGGCCGGCGGCGAAGTCTGGATGATCAAGAACGACCACAAGATGCCGTATACCGACCAGTTCAGCCTCGGCCTGCGCCAGGGGCTGGGCATCTGGAATGGCGAGGTCGGCATGATGTACGCACGCGGCCACAACCAGTTCAACTGGTTCGAGGGCAATCGCGACCCGAATGGCGGCTGGGGCACGCAGTCGCAGATCGACCCGCTGTGGGGCGGCCCGCCCGGGTTCGGCAACCTGATCCTCGGCGACTTCATCACGCAGACGAAGACGACCTCGGTCTACTTCAAGCTCGAAAAGCCCTATACAAAATCGTCAGGCTGGGGCGTGGCCGCCACGTACACCTACACCGATGGCAAGACCACCCATCAGACCTGGGACGACGACAACTTCAACTTCACCTACGGCAAGCCCGGTCAGGACGTTTACCACCCGTCGGTCCTGGTCGAACGCCATCGCCTTGTCGGCACCGGCGTGGTCGATGGCCTGCTGCCGTGGGGCCTGCAGATCGCCGGCAAGGTGACACTGGGCTCGGGCTTGCCGTATCGCATCGTCGATTGCACGCAAGGCTTCGACACGGCAGACGGCAAGCTCGGCTGCGTGGCGCGCAAGGGTGACGCCAGCACGTTCCGTCAGGTCGATGTCGGCATCGCGAAGGACATCGACCTGCCGCTGGGCAAGTTCACGTTGCGGGCCGACATCCTGAACCTGTTCAACACGGAGAACTTCGGCAAGTACGACACCGGGACCGGCGGCCCCGGCACGGCCAATGCGGCGGGCGGCGACAACGCCAACTTTGCCAGGCCGACCGCGATGTCCGGCCCGATGCGCACGTTCAAGCTCTCGCTGCGCTATCTCTTCTGAGCCCTGCGAGTTTTGTACCGAGCCGATTCCGATGCAACCGGATGCTGCGTGCGCTGTTGGGTTTTGTACCCGCAGCGCGCCGGCTCGGACAAGAATCCGCCACCCATGTCGAATCTCACCAGACGCAAGCTTCTGGGATGGGGCGGCGCTGCCGTGTTTGCCAACATGACCGGCTGCAGCAGCAACCCCGTCTACGACACGTCGCTGGCCGACGCGGCTTCGGCTGCGGCTGCGCCGGTCACGCCGCCGCCGCTGGAGTCGTCGCGGCCGGCGCTGCCGCCGCTGTTCGACGACATCGAGCGCCGCACCTTCGACTTCTTCTGGTCCACCGGCAACCGCTTCAACGGCATGGTGCCGGACCGCTACCCGACGCCGGCGCCGGCCAGCATCGCGGCGATCGGGTTCGCGCTGACCTCGTATGTGATCGGCGTCGACCGCGGCTTCATCACGCGCGCCCAGGCCCGCGAACGCACGCTGACCACGGTGCGCTTCTTCCGCGATGCGCCGCAAGGCGTGCAGACGCGCGGCATGACCGGGCACAAGGGCTTCTTCTATCACTTCCTCGACATGAAGACCGGCACGCGCGCCGGCCGCAGCGAGCTCTCGACGGTGGACACCGCCTTGCTGATGGCCGGCATGCTGCATGCGCAGACCTACTTCAACTCGTCCGATCCCGACGAGGTCGAGATCCGCGACGCGGTCGACAAGATCTACTGGCGCATCGACTGGCCGTGGGCGCAGGTGCGCGGCTCGTTGATCAGCATGGGCTGGAGCCCGGAGCGCAGCTTCATCGCGCACGACTGGAACGGCTACAACGAGGCGATGCTGGTGGTGCTGCTGGCGCTGGGCTCGCCGACCCACCCGGTGGCCGAGAGCGCCTGGAGCTCGTGGAGCGAGAGCTACCGCGGCGCCTGGGGCCGCTTCATGGGGTACGAGCACCTGAGTTTCGCGCCGCTGTTCGGCCACCAGTATTCGCACACCTGGATCGACTTTCGCGGCATCCAGGACGCGTCGATGCGCGAGCGTGGCATCGACTACTTCGAGAACACGCGCCGCGCCGTCTACGCGCAGCGGGCCTTCGCGATCGCGAACCCGAACGGCTGGTACGAGTACGGCGCGAATGTCTGGGGCTTCACCGCCTGCGACGGCCCGGGCACCGTGCGCTTGAACGACCGGCAAGGCCGCGCGCGGGCGTTCCTCGACTACTCGGCGCGCGGCGTCGGGCGCAACCACACGGTCGACGACGGCACGATCGCGCCGACCGCCGCCGCCGCGTCGCTGCCGTTCGCGCCCGAGATCGTGATCCCCGCGGTGCAGGAGATGCACCTGCGCTACGGCGAATTCATCTACGCGAAGTACGGCTTCCTCGATTCGTTCAATCGCAGCTTCACCGCGACCAACGTCACGCTGGCCGATGGCCGCGTCGATCCGGCCTTCGGCTGGATCGCGAAAGACTACCTCGGCATCGACCAGGGCCCTATCCTCGCGATGATCGCCAACTACCGCAACGAGCTGGTCTGGGAGGACATGCGCGCCTGCGGGCCGCTGCGCCGCGGGCTGCAGCGCGCCGGCTTCGGCGGCGGGTGGCTCGCGTCGCCGGCCTGACGATGATGCGACGCCGCGAGATGCTGCGGCACGGCGCCGGCG
>DATEFR010000612.1:0-4123 GCA_035280545.1 Burkholderiaceae bacterium
CGCCGGCCCCCGAGGCGCCCCAGATCGTGCGCGAGGTGCCGGTGCCGGCCAACGGCACGCTGGTGATCGACAAGCCGCTGCGCTCGGGCCAGCAGGTCTACGCCCGCGGCACCGACCTGATCGTGCTGGGCCTGGTCAGCCACGGCGCCGAGGTCATCGCCGACGGCCACATCCATGTCTACGCGCCGCTGCGCGGCCGGGCGATCGCCGGCGCGCGCGGCGATGCGTCGGCGCGCATCTTCGCCACGTGTCTCGAGGCGCAGCTCATCTCGATCGCCGGCACCTACCGCACCGCCGAGACGCCGCTGCCCGACAACGTGCTCGCACGCCCCGCGCAGGTGCGGCTGGACGGCGAGCGCCTCGTCGTCGAACCCCTGAACATCCGCTAGTCACGAAATACGGAAATACGAAAGGACCCGCCACCGATGGCCAAGATCATCGTCGTCACCTCCGGCAAGGGAGGCGTCGGCAAGACCACGACCAGCGCCAGCTTCGCGTCCGGTCTCGCCCTGCAGGGCCACAAGACCGCGGTGATCGACTTCGACGTCGGCCTGCGCAACCTCGACCTGATCATGGGTTGCGAGCGCCGCGTCGTCTACGACCTGATCAACGTGATCCACAACGAGGCCAACCTCAACCAGGCGCTGATCAAGGACAAGCAGTGCGAGAACCTGTTCGTGCTCGCGGCCTCGCAGACGCGCGACAAGGAGGCGCTGACGCAGGAAGGCGTCGAGCGCGTGCTGCACGAGCTCGCCGGCATGGGCTTCGAGTACATCGTGTGCGATTCGCCGGCCGGCATCGAGACCGGCGCGCTGATGGCGATGCACTACGCCGACGAGGCCCTGGTCGTGACCAACCCCGAGGTCTCGTCGGTGCGCGACTCGGACCGCATCCTGGGCATCCTCGCCTCGAAGACCAAGCGGGCGATCGAGGGCAAGGAGCCGGTCAAGGAGCATCTGCTGATCACGCGCTACAACCCGCATCGCGTGGTCGGCGGGCAGATGCTCTCGCTGACCGACATCCAGGAGATCCTGCGCATCCCGCTGATCGGCGTGGTGCCCGAGAGCGAGACGGTGCTGGACGCGTCGAACCAGGGCCTGCCGGCGGTGCACATCAAGGGCAGCGACGTCTCCGAAGCCTACAAGGACGTCGTCGCGCGCTTCCTCGGCGAGGACCGGGCGATGCGCTTCGTCGATGCGCCCAAGCAGGGCTTCTTCAAGCGCATGTTCGGCGGGAGGTAGGAGGCATGTCGCTGCTCTCATTCCTGCTCGGCGAAAAGAAGAAGACCGCTTCGGTCGCCAAGGAGCGGCTGCAGATCATCCTCGCGCACGAGCGCAGCGGCCGCGGCTCGCGCGTCGAGTGGCTGCCGCAACTGCAGCGCGAGCTGGTCGCGGTGATCTCGAAGTACGTCGCGATCAAGCCCGACGACATCAAGGTCCACCTCGAGCGCCAGGAGAGCCTGGAGGTGCTCGAGGTCAAGATCGAGCTGCCCGAGGCCGTGCGCTGAAGCGGACATGGCGCTCTCGCAGTCGCATGAATTGAAGGAGCGCATCGCCGCCGAGTTGCGCGCGCGCGATGCGGTGCTGGTCGCGCACTACTACGTCGACGGCGCCATCCAGGACCTCGCGCTCGAAACCGGCGGCTGCGTCGCCGACTCGCTCGAGATGGCGCGCTTCGGGCGCGACCATGCGGCGCAGACGCTGGTGGTGTGCGGCGTGCGCTTCATGGGCGAGACGGCCAAGATCCTCTCGCCCGACAAGCGCGTGCTGATGCCCGAGCTCGAGGCCACCTGCTCGCTCGACATCGGCTGCCCGCCCGACCGCTTTGCCGCGTTCTGCGACGCGCACCCCGACCGCACCGTCGTCGTCTACGCGAACACCAGCGCCGCGGTGAAGGCACGCGCCGACTGGATGGTCACGAGCTCGTGCGCGGTGGCCGTGGTGCGCCATCTGCAAGCGCTCGGGCAGAAGATCCTCTGGGCCCCCGACCGGCACCTGGGCCGCTACATCCGCGAGCAGACCGGCGCCGACATGCTGCTGTGGGACGGCGCGTGCATCGTGCACGACGAGTTCAAGGGCCTCGAGCTCGAGCTGCTGCGCCGCGAACACCCCGGTGCGCAGGTGCTGGTGCACCCCGAGTCGCCGGCCAGCGTGGTCGCGCAGGCCGACGTCGTGGGTTCGACCTCGCAACTGCTCAAGGCCGTGGTCGACGGCCAGGCGCCGGCCTATATCGTCGCCACCGACAACGGCATCCTGCACCGCATGCGCCAACTCGCGCCGGGCAAGGTCCTGCTCGAAGCACCGACGGCCGGCGACAGCGCCACTTGCAAGAGCTGCGCGCACTGCCCGTGGATGGCGATGAACGGCCTGCCCGGCGTGCTCGCGTGCCTGCAGCAAGGGCATGGCGAGATCGACGTGCCCGAACCCGTGCGCGGCCGTGCGTTGGGCTGCATCGAGCGCATGCTCGATTTCGTCGCGGCGCATCCGGCCGCGGCGATGCCCCCGGCCGCGCAACAGGGCTTCGTGCCGCACCTCGGCGCCGTTTGATCTTTCTCCCTCTCCCGGAGGGAGAGGGACCCGAGAGGACTCCCATGTTCGACTTCAACGAAACGCTGGACCAGGCCCGCTCGCGCAACATCCGCGATGCGCTGGCCGAAGACCTCGGCCGCGGCGACTGGACCGGCCGGCTGATCCCCGCGGACCGGCGCGTGCGCGCACAAGTGAAGGTGCGCGAGAACGCCGTGCTCTGCGGCCGCGACTGGTTCGACGGCTGCGTGCGCGCGCTCGACGCCGACGCACGCCTCGCCTGGCGCTTCGATGAAGGCGCCGAGATGACGGCCGACCACATCGTCTGCGAGATCGAGGCCGATGCACGCGCCCTGCTCTCGGCCGAGCGGCCCGCACTGAACTTCCTGCAGCTGCTGTCGGCCACCGCGACCGTGACGCGCGCACACGTGAACGCGATCGCCGGCGCATCGCCGAACCCGCGCGGCTGCGTCGTGCTCGACACGCGCAAGACCCTGCCCGGGCTGCGCCAGGCGCAGAAGTACGCGGTGCGCGTCGGCGGCGGGCAGAACCAGCGGCTCGCGCTGTGGCACGGCATCCTGATCAAGGAGAACCACATCGCCGCGGCCGGCGGCGTGGCGGCGGCGCTGGCCAACGCGGCTGCGTTGAACGCGGGCGTCGAGGTCCAGATCGAGGTCGAGACGATTGCGCAGCTGCACGAAGCGCTCGCGGCCGGCGCGACCAGCGTGCTGCTCGACAACTTCGACGAAGCCGTGATGCGCGAGGCCGTCGCTGTCGCCGCCGGCCGCGCGCTGCTCGAAGCGTCGGGCGGGCTGACGCTGGCGCAGCTGCGCCGCGTTGCCGAAACCGGCGTGGACCGCATCTCGGTCGGCAAGCTGACCAAGGACGTGCGCGCGGTCGACTACTCGATGCGCGTGACCGGTGTCGCCTGAGCGAGCGCCTCGCTGCGCGCCGGCCGCGTCAGCACGGTCGGGAAACTCACCGGCAGCGCCTGCGGGAAGTCGCGGCTGTAGTGCAGCCCGCGGCTCTCGCGCCGCATCAGCGCCGAGCGCACCACCAGCTCGGCGCAGTCGACGAGGTTGCGCAGCTCGAGCAGGTCGCGGTTGACGCGGAAGTTCGCGTAGTAGTCGCGGGTCTCGCTCTTCAGCAACTCGATGCGGTGCAGCGCCCGCTCGAGCCGGCGCGTCGTGCGCACGATGCCGACGTAGTTCCACATCAGCAGGCGCAACTCGTCCCAGTTGTGCGAGATCACGACCTGCTCGTCGGCATCCTCGACCTGGCTCTCGTCCCAGCCCGGCAGCGCCGGTGCGCTCGGCTGCGGCTCGTTCAGGACGTGTGCGGCGCAGGTGCGACCCAGCACCACGCATTCGAGCAGCGAGTTGCTCGCGAGGCGGTTCGCGCCATGCAGGCCGGTGTAGCCGGCTTCGCCGACCGCATAGAGGCCGGGTAGGTCGCAACGGCCGTCGAGGTCGGTGACGATGCCGCCGCAGGTGTAGTGCGCGGCCGGCACGACCGGGATGGCCTCGCGGGCGATGTCGATGCCGAGCTGCAGGCAGCGCGCGTGGATCGTCGGGAAGTGCGACTTCAGGAAGTGCTCG
>DATEFR010000613.1:0-11298 GCA_035280545.1 Burkholderiaceae bacterium
AATGATCATGCCGCGCGAAGGTCACACGAGGCGCGCGTCATGATCATGCCGCGCGCTCAGGACCAGCTGCTGCTGCCCGTCAACCCGCTGTTCGTCGCGACGACGCTGCTGTTCGCGCTCGCGTTGAACCTGGTGCCGCTCGGTCGCGTTGCGGCGATGCCGGACTTCCTCGCGCTCGTGCTGGTGTTCTGGAACGTGCACCAGTCGCGCCGGGTCGGCGTCGGCCTGGCGTTCTTCTTCGGCCTGCTGATGGACGTGCACGACGGCGCCGTGCTCGGCCAGCACGCGCTCGCCTACACGCTGCTGAGCTTCTTCGCGATCGCGATCCACCGCCGGCTGCTGTGGTTCACGGTGCCGTCGCAGGCG
The DNA here is from genome assembly GCA_035280545.1 of Burkholderiaceae bacterium. Classification (GTDB taxonomy): domain Bacteria; phylum Pseudomonadota; class Gammaproteobacteria; order Burkholderiales; family Burkholderiaceae_C; genus DATCSE01. The sequence goes on from DATEFR010000613.1 coordinate 367, forward strand.
GTGCAGATCCTGCCGCTGTTCTTCGCGGCGCATGCGGTCTCGCTGATCGTGCGCATGATCGCCGGCGGCATGTTCCCCGGCTGGGAGTTGTTGCTCGCGCCGGTTTTCGAGGCATTGTTGTGGCCGATTGCCACTTGGCTCTTGTTGGCTCCGCAGCGCAGGCCACCCGATCGGGACGAGAATCGCCCTTTGTGAATGAAGCCCCTCGTCCGCGGAGTACCGCGACCGGTCCCCCGAGGGGACGCCGGCCGGCTTGGGAGCGGCCCGGCGCTCGGCCGGTCGCGCCCTGTGCGAGCTGACAGATGACGGAACTCAAGAACGTCGAGCAGGAGGTTGCGCGCTTCCGGCTGCGCCTCGCTGCCGCCGCGGCCTTCGTGCTGTTCGCGTTCGGCCTGCTGGTTGCCCGGCTGGTCTACCTGCAGGTCTACAAACACGACGAGCTGTCGACCCAGGCCGAGAACAATCGGATCGCGGTCGTGCCCATCGTGCCGAACCGCGGGCTGATCCTGGACCGCAACGGCGTCGTGCTCGCGAACAACTACTCCGCCTACACGTTGGAGATCACGCCGAGCAAGCTCGAGCGCGGCGTCGACACGATCATCGACGAGCTCGCGCACATCGTCGACATCCAGCCGCGCGACCGCAAGCGCTTCAAGCGCCTGGCCGAGGAGAACAAGAGCTTCGAGTCGCTGCCGATCCGCAGCAAGCTCTCCGACGAGGAGGTCGCGCGCTTCACCGCGCAGCGCTTCCGCTTCCCCGGCGTCGACATCAAGGCGCGGCTGTTCCGCAACTACCCGCTGGGCGAGGTTGGCAGCCACCTGATCGGCTACATCGGCCGCATCAACGAGGCCGAGCAGGAGAAGATCGACGACTCCGACGACGAAGCCAACTACCGCGGCACGCAGTACATCGGCAAGCTCGGCGTCGAGCAGAGTTACGAGGCCGAGCTGCACGGCACCGCCGGCTTCGAGGAGATGGAGACCAGCGCCGGCGGCCACCCGGTGCGACGCCTGAAGAGCAGCCCGGCCACGCCCGGCAATGCGCTCGTGATGTCGATCGACATCCGGCTGCAGGCGCTGGTCGAGGAGCTGTTCGGCGACCGCCGCGGCGCGCTGGTCGCGATCGACCCGCGCAACGGCGAGGTCCTCGCGTTCGTCAGCAAGCCCAATTTCGACCCGAACCTGTTCGTCGACGGCATCGACGCCGAGAACTGGAAGGCGCTGAACGAGTCGCTCGACAAGCCGCTGCTGAACCGCGCGCTGCGCGGCACCTACGCACCCGGCTCGACCTACAAGCCGTTCATGGCGCTGGCCGCGCTGACCTTGGGCAAGCGCACGCCGCAGCAGGCGATCAGCGACCCCGGCTACTTCTGGTTCGGCAACCACCAGTTCCGCGACGACAAGGAAGGCGGCCACGGCTCGGTCGACATGTACCGCTCGATCGTGCAGTCGTGCGACACGTACTACTACATGCTCGCGAACGACCTCGGCGTCGATGCGATGCACGACTTCATGGCCCCGTTGGGCCTGGGCCAGCTCACCGGCATCGACGTGCAGGGCGAGGTCCGCGGCGTGCTGCCGTCGACCGACTGGAAGCGCGCCGCCTACAAGAAGAAGGAGATGCAGAAGTGGTACGCCGGCGAGACGATCTCGCTGGGCATCGGCCAGGGCTACAACTCGTTCACGATGCTGCAGCTCGCGCAGGCGACCGCGGCGCTCGCGAACTGGGGCAAGCGCTACAAGCCGCACCTCGTGAAGGTGATCGAGAACAGCGACACCAAGGCGCAGAAGCGCCAGGTCGGCGAGGAGCTGCCGATCCTGCCGTGGAAGGAAGAGCATGTCGCGTTCATCCACAAGGCGATGTACGGCGTCACGCAGGAAGGCACGTCGCGCGCCTCGTTCATCGGCGCGCCGTACCAGTCGGGCGGCAAGACCGGCACCGCGCAGGTCGTCGGCATCAAGCAGGGCGAGAAGTACAACGCGAAGAACGTCGACGAGCGCCATCGCGACCACGCGCTGTACTCCGCGTTCGCGCCGCTGGACGAGCCGCGCATCGCGCTCGCGATGATCGTCGAGAACGCCGGATTCGGCGCGCAGAACGCCGCGCCGATCGCGCGCCGCGTGTTCGACTACGTGCTGCTGGGCCAGTACCCGAGCGAGGCCGACATCGCGGCGACCAAGCTCGGCCAGTCGACCGCGCCGATCGGCACGCCGCGTCCGATCTCCGAGGTGCCGCTGCCGGGCTCGACGGTCGACGGCTCGACCAGCGCGGCGCTTTCGCCGCTGACCCCGGCGAAGGCGGCCAGCGCTGCGGCTGCCGCGTCGGCGCCGGCCTCGGCGGCGACGACCCGGGTCGCGCTGAACAACAACAACAAATCGCGCTGAGACGATCGATGAGCGCCGTCTTCGAAAAGCCCAGCCTGTGGCAACGCATCAAGCCGATCTTCACCGGCTTCGACGGCCCGCTGTTGTTCGCGATGGTGCTGCTGGCCGCGGCCGGGCTGACGACGATGTACTCGGCCGGCTACGACAACGGCACACGCTTCCCCGACCACGGCCGCAACATGCTGCTCGCGCTGGGCGTCGTGTTCCTGGTCGCGCAGATCTCGCCGCAGACGCTGATCAAGCTCGCGGTGCCGCTGTATACCGTGGGCGTCGCGCTGCTGGTCGCGGTCGCGGTGGCCGGCGTCACGAAGAAGGGCGCGACGCGCTGGCTCAACGTCGGCGTCGTGATCCAGCCCAGCGAGATCCTGAAGATCGCGATGCCGCTGATGCTCGCGTGGTGGTTCCAGCGCCGCGAGGGCCAGCTGCGCGTGCCGGACTTCGTGATCGCGCTGATGCTGCTCGCGGTGCCGGTCGGTCTGATCGTCAAGCAGCCCGACCTGGGCACCGCGATCCTGGTGCTGTCGGCGGGGTTGTATGTGATCTTCTTCGCCGGGTTGAGCTGGAAGCTGATCGTGCCGGTGCTGGTCGTGGGGGCCGTTGCGATCACCGCGATCGTCGTCTCCGAGGACCAGATCTGCCAGCCCGACGTCAAGTGGCCGCTCTTGCGCGACTACCAGAAGAACCGCGTCTGCACGCTGCTCGACCCGACCACCGACCCGCTCGGCAAGGGCTTCCACATCATCCAGGGCATGATCGCGATCGGCTCGGGCGGTATCGAAGGCAAGGGCTTCATGAAGGGCACGCAGACGCACCTGGAGTTCATCCCCGAGCGCACGACCGACTTCATCTTCGCCGCGTTCTCCGAGGAGTTCGGCCTGGCCGGCTGCGGCGCGCTGATCCTCGGCTTCGTGTTCCTGATCTTCCGCGGGCTGATGATCGCGGCCGACGCGCCGACCGTGTTCACGCGGCTGCTCGCCGGCGCGATCACGCTGAGCTTCTTCACCTACGCGTTCGTCAACATGGGCATGGTCAGCGGCATCCTGCCGGTGGTCGGCGTGCCGCTGCCGTTCATCTCGTACGGTGGCACCGCGATGGTCACGCTGGGGCTGGGCCTGGGGATCCTGATGTCCATCGCGAAGAGCCGGCGCCTGATCCAGAGCTGAATCTGGCACCGGCTCAGACTGTGCTGGACGGCTCGCGTGCGTCCGGCGCCGCGGCGGTGAAGCGCAGCGAGAACAATGCCCCGGGGCTCGGCGTCGGCGACCCCGCTTCGTCGATGCCGCGCGGCCGGGAAACGGCATCGCTCAGCGTGATCTCGACGCCGTGCTGCTGCGCGATCTCGCGCACGATCGCGAGGCCCAGCCCCGAGCCGTCGACCTGCGAACCGAGCGAGCGGTAGAACGGTTGGAAGACCTTGTCGCGCTCGGCCGGCGCGATGCCGGGGCCCGAGTCTTCCACTTGCAGCACGACGACCTGGCCGAACGGATCGTCGATCACGCGGACCGTCACGGTGCCGCCGCCGGGCGTGTACTGCAGCGCGTTGTCGACCAGGTTGCGGATCAGCTCGCGCAGCAGCAGCGCGTGGCCGCGCACCAGCGCATGGCGCTGTTCGGCCGGCCCTTCGTAGCCGAGGTCGATGCGCTTCTCGAGTGCGCGCGGCACGAAGTCGCGCACGGTCTCGGTCGCGAGCCGCGCGAGGTTGACGGTCTGGTGCTGGGCCGCGATGCCCTGGTCCTCGGCTCGCGCCATCGCGAGCAGCTGGTTGACCATGTGCGCGGCGCTCTGGCTCGAACGGGCGATCTGCTGCAGCGTCTTCTTCAGCGCCGGCGGGTCGGACTCGCCGGCGTCGATCTGGCGCTGCGCGAGCTCGGCCTGGGTGCGCAGGCCTGCGAGCGGCGTCTTCAGCTGATGCGCCGCGTCGGCCAGGAAGTGCTTCTGCGCGCGCATCGACTGATCGAGCCGGCCCAGCAGGTCGTTGATTGCGCGCACCAGCGGCGAGACCTCCTCGGGCGCCTGGCGCTCGTCGATCGGGCTCAGGTCGCTGCTGTCGCGCTTGCGGATGCGCTGCTGCAGATCGTTCAGCGGCGCGATGCCGCGCGCCAGCGCGAGCCACACCAGCAGCACCGCGACCGGCAGGATCACGAACTGCGGCAGGATCACGCCTTTGATGATCTCGGTCGCGAGGCGCGAGCGCTTGCCCAGCGTCTCGGCCACCTGCACGAGCGGTCCGCCGCTCTCGCGGCCGCCGGCGCCCGCGCCGACGTTGACCCACAGATAAGCGACGCGCACGGTCTCGTTGTTCAACACGTCGTCGCGAAAGCGGACCTCGCCGGAGGCGGCGTTGGAGGCGCTGGCGTCGTCATCGGGCGGTACCGGCAAGGCGGTGTCGCCGCTCAGGTGCTCGCCGCGCAGCCCCAGCACCTGGTAGTAGATCTCGTCGGACTCGTCGGTGTGCAGGATCTCGGCCGCGCCGGCCGGCAGCTTGAACACCGCCTGCGGTCGCCCGCCGTCGGTCTGCAACACGACCTCCTTCGCGAGCACGCGCACCATCTCGCCGAGCTCGCGGTCGAACGGCTTGTTCGCGATGCCCTGGGCGACCAGCCAGGTCAGCACGACGCTCATCGGCCACAGCAGCAGCAGCGGGGCGAGCATCCAGTCGAGGATCTCGCCGAACAGCGAGCGCTGCTCGCGCGGGGCGTCGGCCGCTCGAGCGGCGGCGGCATCGATCGAGGTGTCGGCCTCGCCGGCCACTGCGTGTTCGCGGCGCGCCGAGCGGCTCGGCGGCAGGCGTACGGTCGGGGCTGACTCTGCTGCGGGGGACTTCACCGTGTCGGGCTCGAAATCTTCTCCAGGCAGTAGCCGAGCCCGCGCACCGTCGCGATCCGCACCGGGCCTTGCTCGATCTTCTTGCGCAGCCGGTGGATGTAGACCTCGATCGCGTTGTTGCTGACCTCGTCGCCCCATTCGCACAGCCGCTCGACGAGCTGGTCCTTGCTGACCAGCCGGCCGGCGCGTTGCAGCAGCACCTCGAGCAGCGACAGTTCGCGCGCCGAGAGCTCGACCATCTGCTCGTTCAGGTAGGCGACCCGCCCGGTCGCATCGAAGCTCAGCGGGCCATGTTTGATGATCGCCGAGGCGGTACCCAGCCCGCGCCGCGTCAGCGCCCGCACGCGCGCCTCGAGTTCCTGCAGCGAGAACGGCTTGGCCATGTAGTCGTCGGCGCCCAGATCCAGGCCCTTGACGCGCTGCTCGACGCTGTCGGCCGCGGTCAGGATCAGCACCGGCACACTGGTGCCGCGTGCGCGCAACTTGCGCAACACTTCCAGGCCGTGCAGCTTGGGCAGCCCGAGGTCGAGGATCACGAGGTCGAACTCGTGCGACGCGAGCGCGGCATCGGCCTCGGTGCCGCTGCTGACCTGGTCGACCGAATAGCCGCCGTTGCGCAACGAGCGCAGCAGCCCGTCGGCCAGCACTTGATCATCTTCGGCGATCAGGATGCGCATGGCGGCTCTCCTTTGGGTGGGCGTCCAAGGGTCGCATTCATTTGTAATGGGCGAGCTCGACCTACTGTACAAATATCCAGCTTTGGCGATAATCGCCAGCACCTACACAGGAGGACATGATGGACGCCCCGGTCAAAACCCTCAACACCGAGAAAGCCAAGGCCCTGCAGGCTGCGCTCGCGCAAATCGAAAAGCAGTTCGGCAAGGGCACGATCATGCGCCTCGGCGAGGGCGAGGTGATCGACGATATCGAAGTCGTCTCCACCGGCTCGCTGGGCCTGGACCTGGCCTTGGGCGTCGGCGGCCTGCCGCGCGGCCGGGTGATCGAGATCTACGGCCCCGAATCGAGCGGCAAGACCACGCTGACGCTGCAGGCGATCGCCGAAATGCAGCGCGTCGGCGGCACCTGCGCGTTCATCGACGCCGAGCACGCGCTCGACGTGCAGTATGCGCAGAAGCTCGGCGTCAACCTGCAGGAGCTGCTGATCAGCCAGCCCGACACCGGCGAGCAGGCGCTCGAGATCGTCGACGCGCTGGTGCGTTCGGCGTCTGTCGACCTGGTCGTCGTCGACTCCGTCGCCGCGCTGACGCCCAAGGCGGAAATCGAAGGCGAAATGGGCGATTCGCTGCCCGGCCTTCAAGCTCGCCTGATGAGCCAGGCGCTGCGCAAGCTGACCAGCACGATCAAGAAGACCAACACGATGGTCATCTTCATCAACCAGATCCGCATGAAGATCGGCGTGATGTTCGGCTCGCCCGAAACCACCACCGGCGGCAACGCGCTGAAGTTCTACGCCTCGGTGCGGCTGGACATCCGCCGCATCGGCTCGATCAAGAAGGGCGAAGAGGTCATCGGCAACGAGACCAAGGTCAAGGTCGTCAAGAACAAGGTTTCGCCGCCGTTCAAGACCGCCGAGTTCGACATCCTGTATGGCCAGGGCATCAGCCGCGAGGGCGAGATCATCGACATGGGCGTCGAGGCCAAGGTGCTCGAGAAGAGCGGCGCCTGGTACGCCTACAAGGGCGAGAAGATCGGCCAGGGCAAGGACAACGCCCGCGAGTTCCTGAAGGAGAACCCCGAGCTCGCATTCGAGATCGAGAACAAGGTTCGCGAGGCGCTGGGCATCCGGCTTCTGCCGGACCCGAACGCCGACGAAGCGGCGCCCGGCAAGCTGAAGGTCGTCAACAAGGATTGACGGCCGGATGATCTCGCCGAGGCCGGGCGGCCGGTCTCGGCAGCCACTGTCATGACGTGGGCTGCATCTCGCTCGCTGAAGGCGCGGGCGCTGCAATGGCTGGCGCAGCGCGATCAGAGCCGCGTCGAGCTGCGGCGCAAGCTGCTGCGGCAGGCCCGGCTCGATCTGACCGCCGCATCGGCCTCACATGCCAGCGGCGACGCGGCGGGCTCGGTCGGCGATGACGAAGACCGCAGCGAACATCTCGCCGCCGAGGTCGACGCCGTGCTCGACTGGCTCGAAACCCAGGGCTACCTCTCGGCCGAGCGCTTCGTCGAGTCGCGGGTGCACGCGCGCGCCGAGCGCTACGGCAACCGGCGGATCCGGCAGGAACTGCAACAACATCAGCTCGATGTTTCGGGCGAGTTGGCCCGCGCGCTGCAGGCCAGCGAGGCCGAACGGGCCCGCGCGGTGCGGGCGCGCCGCTTCGCGAATCCACCGCACGACGCGACCGAGCGCGCCCGGCAGATGCGTTTCCTGATCGGGCGCGGGTTCTCGCCTGACGCGGTGCGAGCGGCGCTGCGCGATCCCGGGCCGGCGGCCGATGCCGGCGACGAAACGGCTGCGGCCGAAGACTGACGGCCCGCCGCCTCATCCGGCGCTTCGGGACAGCTCGGGGCCGGACCTCACGCCCGGTCTTGTCCCCGGTCAACCGGTTGATGCAACGCAGCATGCTACATTCACCGGCTGCCGCGCCCGCTGGCCCTGTCGTCCGCGCGTCGGCAAACCGGTGCGCCCGCGCCGTCCGAACCCGCAGTTTTCACGCCCGCTCCGTTCACCGTCACCGATGGCCGCGCCGACCGCTTCGCCCGAGCGTCAGCTCAAGCATCGTCGAAACGTCGACGTGCAGATCTATTCGCGGGGCAACGGCCTCTGGGAAGTCGATGCTCACATCACCGATGTGCGCACGCGCGACATCACGATGAGCTTCGGCCGGCTGCCGGCCGGCGAGCCCATCCATGACATGCTGCTGCGCCTGGTCGTCGACGAGCGCTTCAACATCGTCGAAGCCGGCGCCGAGACCCGCGCGATGCCGTACCGCGGGCATTGCGATGCCTACGTCGATGAGAACGGCGCCGATGTTTACGGCCGCCTGGTCGGGCTGAACCTGATGAAGGGCTTCCGCCATGCTGTCAACGAGCGGCTCGGCGGCGTCCAGGGCTGCACCCACATCACCGAGCTGAGCCGGGTTCTGCCGACCGCGGTCGTGCAGGCGTTCGCCGGCGAAGTGATCGACACCCGCGGCGCGCACGAAGACAGCCAGCAACCGTTCCAGATCGACCGCTGCCACGCGCTGCGCTCCGACGGCCCGGCCGTGCAAACCTTCTATCCGCGCTGGTACCGCGCCGCGCCCCGCCCTACCAACCCCACGTCCACCGACATCCTCAGCGAGAGTACGACCCCATGAAGATCCACGAGTACCAAGGCAAAGAGATCCTGCGCCAGTTCGGCGTGCCGGTGCCGCGCGGCTACCCGGCATTCAGCGTGCTCGAGGCGACCGAAGCGGCACAGAAGCTCGGCGGCCCGGTTTGGGTGGTCAAGGCGCAGATCCACGCCGGCGGCCGCGGCAAGGGCGGCGGCGTCAAGCTGGCGCGCTCGCTCGATGACGTGAAGAAGCTGTCCGGCGAGATCCTCGGCATGCAGCTGAAGACCCACCAGACCGGCCCCGAAGGCCAGAAGGTGCGCCGCCTGCTGATCGAGGAAGGCGCCGACATCAAGAAGGAGTACTACGTCGCCGCGGTGACCGACCGTGCGACCCAGAAGGTCGCGATGATGGCCAGCTCCGAAGGCGGCATGGACATCGAAGAGGTCGCGCACGCGACGCCCGAGAAGATCATCAAGGTCTTCATCGATCCGCTGACCGGCATGACCGATGCGCAAGGCACCGAGCTCGCGAAGGGCATCGGCGTGCCCGACGCCTCGCAGGCCCAGGCCGTCGACGTGTTCAAGAAGCTGTACGCCTGCTATATGGCCACCGACGCGTCGCTGGCGGAGATCAACCCGCTGATCCTCGAAGGCAACGGCAACATCAAGGCGCTGGACGCGAAGTTCAACTTCGACTCGAACGCGCTGTTCCGCCACCCCGAGATCACGGCGTACCGCGACCTCGACGAGGAAGACCCCGCCGAGATCGAAGCGAGCAAGTTCGACCTCGCCTACATCCAGCTCGACGGCAACATCGGCTGCCTGGTCAACGGCGCCGGCCTCGCGATGGCGACGATGGACACGATCAAGCTGTTCGGCGGCGAGCCGGCGAACTTCCTCGACGTGGGCGGCGGCGCGACCGCCGAGAAGGTCACCGAGGCCTTCAAGATCATGCTGGGCAACCCGAAGGTCAAGGCGATCCTGGTCAACATCTTCGGCGGCATCATGCGCTGCGACACGATCGCCGAAGGCGTGATCGCCGCGTGCAAGGCGGTCAACCTGACCGTGCCGCTGGTCGTGCGCATGAAGGGCACGAACGAGGAGCTCGGCAAGAAGATGCTGAAGGAGTCCGGCCTGCCCATCATCAGCGCCGATTCGATGGCCGAGGCCGCGAAGGCGGTGATGGCCGCGCTGAAGAAGTAATCGACGCTGCGCACGCGCCAAAGGACACGACACCATGAGCATCCTGATCAACAAAGACACCAAGGTCATCACCCAGGGCATCACCGGCAAGACCGGGCAGTTCCACACCCGCATGTGCCGCGACTACGCGAACGGCAAGAACTGTTTTGTTGCCGGCGTGAACCCGAAGAAGGCCGGCGAGGATTTCGAAGGCATCCCGATCTACGCGACCGTGAAGGACGCGGCGAAGAACACCGGCGCGACCGTCAGCGTGATCTACGTGCCGCCCGCGGGCGCCGCCGCGGCGATCTGGGAAGCGGTCGAAGCCGACCTGGACCTCGCGATCTGCATCACCGAAGGCATTCCGGTCAAGGACATGCTCGAGGTGCGCAACAAGATGAAGCAGAAGGTCGCGAAGGGCGGCAAGAACACGCTGCTGCTCGGTCCCAACTGCCCGGGGCTGATCACGCCCGACGAGATCAAGATCGGCATCATGCCGGGCCACATCCACAAGGCCGGCCGCGTCGGCGTCGTCTCGCGCTCGGGCACGCTGACCTATGAAGCGGTCGCGCAGCTCTCCGAGCTCGGCATCGGCCAGTCCAGCGCGGTGGGCATCGGCGGCGACCCGATCAACGGGTTGAAGCACATCGACGTGATGAAGATGTTCAACGACGATCCGAACACCGACGCGGTGATCATGATCGGCGAGATCGGCGGCCCCGACGAGGCCGACGCGGCGCGCTGGTGCAAGGCCAACATGAAGAAGCCCATCGTCGGCTTCATCGCCGGCGTCACCGCGCCTCCGGGCAAGCGCATGGGTCACGCCGGCGCGCTGATCTCGGGCGGCGCCGATACCGCCGACGCGAAGCTCGCGGTGATGGAGGAATGCGGCTTCACCGTGACGCGCAATCCGTCGGAGATGGGCCGCCTGCTGAAGTCGCTGCTCTGACCTGACGGCCGGCGACTCGACGCTGCGGAAACTTCGCGACGTGCGCCACCGCAAGCGCCGTCGCTCCATCACCACCAGAAGCGGAGGAGACGTATGGAGATGCTGGCCAGTGCCGATTTCTGGATCGGCCTTGTCAAGATCATCTGGATCAACATCATCCTGTCCGGCGACAACGCCGTCGTGATCGCACTGGCGGCACGCTCGTTGCCGTCGCATCAGCAGAAGCAGGCGGTGTTCTTCGGCTCCGGCGCCGCGGTGGTGCTGCGGATCGTCCTGACCGTGGTCGCGGCCAAGCTGCTCGCGCTGCCGTATCT